>JABFVP010000402.1 GCA_013362725.1 Cupriavidus sp. | reverse complement strand
CTCCGGCCGCGCCCGCGAACGTCATTGGCGATGTCAAGAACGGCCACGCCGGCATGGTGCGCGTGCCGGGCGGCGAAATCCTGATGGGAAGCGACAGCAAGATGGCGCAGCCCAATGAAAAACCGGCGCACAAGGTGCGCGTGCATGCGTTCTGGATGGACCAGCACCACGTCACCAACGCGGAATTCCGCAAGTTCGTCGAAGCCACCGGTTATGTCACCACTGCCGAGCGCGCGCCCGATTGGGAAACCCTGCGCGTGCAGCTGCCGCCCGGCACGCCGCGCCCGCCCGACAGCGCCATGGTCGCGGGCGGCATGGTCTTCGTCGGCACGCCGCGTCCGGTGCCGCTGCAGGATTACTCGCGCTGGTGGCGCTATGTGCCCGGCGCCGACTGGCGCCATCCGACCGGTCCCGGCAGCTCGATCGAAGGCAAGGACAACCACCCGGTGGTGCAGGTCTCGTACGAGGACGCACAGTCCTATGCCAAGTGGGCCGGCAAGCGGCTGCCGACCGAAGCGGAATGGGAGTTCGCCGCGCGTGGCGGGCTCGAGCAGGCGACCTATGCCTGGGGCGAACAATTTGCTCCGGACGGCAAGCAGATGGCCAATGTCTGGCAGGGCCAGCAGAACCAGCCGTTCCCCGTGGTCAGCCCCAAGGCCGGCGGCGCGCTCGGCACCAGCCCGGTCGGCACCTTTCCGCCCAACGGCTACGGCCTCGCCGACATGACCGGCAATGCCTGGCAGTGGGTCGCGGACTGGTACCGCGCCGACCAGTTCCGGCGCGAAGCCGGCAAGGCCCAGCCGATCGAGAACCCGGTGGGCCCGCTGGCATCGTGGGACCCGTCCGAACCGGGGGTGCCGGTCAACGCGCCCAAGCGCGTCACGCGCGGCGGCTCGTTCCTGTGCAACGAGGACTTCTGCCTGAGCTACCGCCCCAGCGCACGGCGTGGCACCGACCCCTTCAACAGCATGTCGCACCTCGGCTTCCGCCTGGTGATGGACGAGAGCCACTGGGCGGAAATGCAGCGGCGGCCGCCGGTGGCGATGGCCAGTCCCGCCCACCCGGCCGCGCGCTGACCGCGATTCTTTCCCGCAGCACAACCTGCGTCAGGAGCGAGCAATATGACCGTGGCAGCGCCTCCCGCAATCCTTGCCATTCACACGCGCAAGGCCATCGCCGCGCTGGCGCTGGCCGGCCTGGCGCTGGCTGGCTGTTCGACCTCCGCCACCGCCCCCGCGGCCCAGGATGCGGCCGCACAGTCCGCGCAGTCCGCGGCAACGGCGCTGCCGTCGTGGCGCGACGGCGCGGCGCGGCAGGCGCTGCTGAAGTTCGTCGCCGACGTGACGCGGCCGGGCTCGCCCGCCTTCGTGCCGCCCGAGGAGCGCGTGGCCGTGTTCGACAACGACGGCACGCTATGGAGCGAGCAGCCGCTGTACTTCCAGTTCTTTTTCCTGCTCGACCAGGTCCGCGCCGCGGCGCCGCGGCATCCGGAGTGGCGCAGCAATCCGGCCTTCAAGGCGCTGATGGCCAACGACATGCAGGGCCTGATGCGCGACGAGAAGGCGCTGGCCGCGCTGGTTGCCAAGGCCAACAGCGGCATGACCGTCGACGAATACGACCGCACCATCCGCGACTGGCTGGCAAAGTCCCGGCATCCAAAATTCAACCGGCCTTACACCGAGCTGGTGTACCAGCCGCAGCTGGAGCTGCTGTCTTACCTGCGTGCCAACGGCTTCAAGACCTACATCGTCTCGGGCGGCACCATCGACTTCATGCGGCCGTGGAGCCAGGCCATCTACGGCATCCCGCCCGAACAGGTGATCGGCTCCTCGCAGGCGGTGCGCTACCAGGTGCGCGACGGCAAGCCGGTGCTGATGCGCGACCCCAAGCTGGACTTCATCGATGACGGGCCGGGCAAGCCGGTCGGCATCTACCGCCATATCGGGCGCCGGCCCATCCTCGCCGTCGGCAACTCCGACGGCGACCTGCAGATGCTGGAATACGCCACGGGTGGCGATGGCCCGCGCCTGGCCGTGCTGGTGCATCACGACGATGCCGAGCGCGAGTTCGCCTATGACCGCCAGTCCAAGGTGGGCAAGCTCGACAAGGCCCTGGACGCGGCCCGCGCCCGGGGCTGGACGGTGGTCAGCATGAAGCGGGACTGGCAGCAGGTCTATCCGACAGCCGGCCCGAAGTAGACGGAGCAATTGCCGGCATGCCAGGCATGCCGGGCACGCGGGACCCAGCAATCTGACGACAGGGAGCAGCGATGCAACGGAAGACAGAGACCAACGAGGCACGGCGCCACGCGTGCTTTGGCGTGGCGGCGATGGCGATCGCTATCGCTGCCCTCGCTGGCTGCAAGAAGGCGGACGAGCCGAAACCGCAGGCACCCGCCGCGCAGCAGCAGCCCGCGACACCGGCTCCCGCTGCGGCGACGGCCGCGCCGGAGACACCAGCAACGCCGGCTCTGCCGCCGGCGCAATCCAATCTGCCCACCGCGCCCGAGGCGGCATCTGCGCCCGCGACGGTCAACACGTCGGGCAAGAAACCGAACATCCTGGTGATCTTCGGCGATGACATCGGCCAGACCAATATCAGCGCCTACAGCATGGGGGTGATGGGTTACCGGACGCCGAACATCGACCGTCTTGCCCGGGAGGGCATGATGTTCACGGACTACTACGCCGAGAACAGTTGTACCGCCGGCCGCTCTTCGTTCATCACCGGTCAGTCGCCGCTGCGCACCGGCCTGTCGAAGGTGGGCGCGCCCGGCGCGACGGTCGGCCTGCAGGCGCGCGACGTGACCATCGCCGAAGCGCTCAAGCCGCTCGGCTATGCCACTGGCCAGTTCGGCAAGAACCATCTCGGTGATCGCGACGAGTACCTGCCGACCAAGCACGGCTTTGACGAGTTCTACGGCAACCTCTACCACCTGAACGCCGAGGAGGAGCCGCAGCGACCTTACTGGCCCAAGGACAAGAACGACCCGTACGCGAAGAACTTCTCGCCGCGCGGGGTGCTGCACAGCACGGCGGACGGCAAGATCGAGGATACCGGGCCGCTCACCACCAAGCGCATGGAGACCATCGACGACGAGACCACCGACGCGGCGCAGAAGTTCATCACCAGGCAGGTCCAGGCAGACAAGCCGTTCTTCGTGTGGATGAACACCACCCGCATGCACGCCTACACCCATGTACGTCCATCGATGCAGGGCCAGAGCGGCATGCCCGGCAACGATTATGCCGACGGCATGATCGAGCACGACGGCGACGTCGGCAAGCTGCTCAAGACGCTCGACGACCTCAAGGTGACAGACAACACCATCGTCATCTACACCACCGACAATGGTCCCAACCAGTGGTCCTGGCCCGACGCGGCAACCACGCCGTTCCGCAGCGAGAAGGACACCAACTGGGAAGGCGCCTTCCGTGTCCCCGCCATCATCCGATGGCCGGGCAAGGTCAAGCCGGGGACAGTCAGCAACGAAATGTTCTCGGGCCTGGACTGGTTCCCGACGCTGCTGGCAGCCGCTGGCGATGGGGATATCAAGGCCCGTCTGCTCAAGGGCGCGTCGGTCGGCAGCAAGAGCGCCAAGCTGCATCTGGACGGCTACAACCAGTTGCCGTACCTGACCGGCCAGTCCAACAGAAGCGCACGCAACGAGTTCTTCTACTTCAATGACGACGGCGACCTGGTGGCGATGCGCTTTGACAACTGGAAGGTCGTGTTCTGCGAGCAGACCACGCCAGGCGGCTTCCAGGTCTGGCAGGATCCGTTCAAGTGCCTGCGCGTCCCCAAGGTCTTCAACCTGCGTATGGACCCGTACGAGCGTGCTGACATCGTCTCCGACCAGTACAACGACTGGCTGGCCAAGAACGCGTACCTGACCGGCATTGCCACCATGAAGGCGACCGTGTTCCTGGAGAGCTTCGTCAACTATCCGCCGAGCCAGCATCCGGCGAGCTTCAGCATCGACCAGGTGCGCAAGCAAGTCGACAAGAAGATTGAGGAGGCGATGAAGCAGAAGTAAAGCCAGCAGTCATCAGCGCCGTCCGCCTGTGACGGCTGTGGAAACCGGCGAAGGCTCGCCTGCGCGCCGGCCATCGCGCCAACGGTCCTGCTCATGATCGAATCACACGCCGCCGGGGGCGGCCATGTTGGCAACAAGAGACGCCGGCCGCGCACGCCCCCGCAAGGTGTGGGCGCATCTGCCGTCGCGAAGCGGCACGATGCGGCTGAACAGATGTGGTGCTGGGCTGCCGTCCTGCTGTTCGTGTCTGGCACGGCCGGCCTGGTTTTCCAGGTGGTCTGGATCCGCCAGTTGTCGCTGGTCGTCGGCGTCGACGTGCACGCGGTCACGGCGGCGGTGAGCGCCTTCTTCGCCGGGCTGGCGCTGGGCGGCTGGATCTTTGGGCGCATGGCCGACGGCTACGGACAGCCATTGCGGCTGTACGCGTGGCTCGAGCTCGGCGTCCTGGTGCTGGGCATCGGCGCGACCGTGGCGCTGGCGCATGCGGCGGCGCCCTTTGCCTGGCTGGAGCATCGCACCGGCTGGCTGGCGTGGGTCTTGCCCTTTGTGCTGGTGCTCCTGCCGGCGGCCGCCATGGGCGGCACGCTGCCGGTGCTGATGCGCGTGCTGGGCTCGCGCCCCGGCCGCGTTGGCACGCACGGTGGCCGGCTGTACGCCGCCAACACCGCCGGCGCGATTTCCGGCACGCTGCTGGCTGGCTTTGTGCTGGTGCCCGGGCTTGGTATCCTCGGCAGTGCCATCGCGGCGGGCGTGCTCAACGGCGTCGCGGCACTGGGTGCCTGGCTGCTGGCGCGGCGGGCAACGAGTCGCTCCGCTCCCGACAGCGCCCACGCAGTGCAAGATGCCGCTGCCGCCGGCGACGTCGCCAACGGCCGGCTCGCGCTGGTGCTGTATGCCGCCGCCGGCGGCATCGCGCTGGGCTACGAGGTGGTCTGGTCGCAGGCCATCGTGCAGTTCCTCAGCACCCGCACCTTCGCCTTCACCGTGGTGCTGGCCACCTACCTGGCCGGGCTGGCCATCGGCAGCGCGCTGGCCGCGCGCCATGCCGACCGCGTGCGCGACCCGTGGGGCGCTTTCGGCCTGCTGGTGGCGGCGGCCGGGCTGGTGGCCTTGCTCGAATTCGTGCTGCTGGGCGAATGGCTGCTGCGCGCGCAGGGCAGCGTGTCGGCGTGGGTGCAGGGCCTGACCGCGAGCCCGCTGCTGGCGGCCTGCGCGCGCTTTGCGCTGGCGGCGCTGACGGTGGTGTTCGTGCCGACGCTGCTGCTGGGCGCGGCGTTCCCGTTCGTGCTGCGCGTCAGTGTCGACAGCCGGCGCATCGGCGCGCGCGTGGGCCGCGTGATCGCGCTCAACACGCTCGGCGGCATCGCCGGCACCGCGCTGGCCGGCTTCGTGCTGGTGC
>JABFVP010000027.1 GCA_013362725.1 Cupriavidus sp. | reverse complement strand
CAGTGCCTGCAGCTCGGCCACGCTCCAGCGGCGGCCCGCGGCCTGTTCCAGCAGGCGGCGCAGCAGCACCAGGTTCTGTCCGCGTTCGGCGGTTTCCGGCAGCGCCGCCCAGGCGCGCTGCTGCGCGATCTCGATGCGCGTGCGCAGCACCTGGCCCGACAGGTCGGTGCCCTGCACCGCCTGCATCCGCTCCAGCATCGCCTGCGCGTCTTCCAGGCGGCCGGTACGCGCGTACTGCTCGGCCAGCACGCCCATGAAGGCGGGATCGTCCGGCGTGACCTTCCACCAGGCTTCCAGGTAGGCCATGGTCAGCCCGTCGATGGTGCGGCCCTGCCCCAGCAGCCGTTCGCGCAGGGTTTCGCGCGGGAACATCAGCGCCAGGCCGATGCCCACGATGGCGGTAAAGGTCAGCACCAGCGTCGGCGGCAGCAGCCGCTCGCGCTCAGCCGGCGCAGCGGACTTCGACTTGTTGCCTGACATGATTGGGGTCGGTCACGGGTGCGGTATCGACGCGCAGCGTGTTGCGCTCGCGCACGGCCGCCACGGCCTTGCCATCGACGCTGACGCGGCACTGGCCGGCGTTGGCCAGGCGGAAGAACGGCTTGAAGTAGCCACTGAAGGCAAAACGGGTGACGCCGTCGCGCTGCGACCAGTCGCGCACGATGCCGCTGGCTTCGGCCAACTGCGGCGTGGCGGCCGCCTTGAGTGCGGCGGCGTCGCGCACGGCAAAGCGCGCATCGCCGCCATCCAGATGCAGGTAGACGCCGCCGCCGGGCGCCGGCGAGGTGCCGGTCACGCCGTGCGCGGCGGCAACGTCGGGCACGCCCGCGCCGCTCCAGCGCAGGTTGCGCAGATTGCCGTCGCCGCGCACGATCCATTGCGCGCCGGCACTGCCATCTCCCACTTCGCGCGCCACCGCCATCTCCTGCCAGTCGAGCACCTTGCGCACGTAATCGGTCGAATGCAGCGGCAGCAGCGGCTGCGCCAGCACGTAGTCATAGACCTTGCGCAGCGCCTTCAGCGACGCTGCCTTGGTGCCGGAGTAGCTGTGGTAGTAGATGTTGACGGGCTTGAAGCGATACGGCCGGTCGGTCAGCTCGAAGGTCTCGATCACGCGCTCGAAGCCGTAGAACGGGCCGTGCCACAGGTTGGTGTAGACGTTCTCGTTCTGGTTGGGCGCGAACACCTGGAAGGTGCCGTCCGGCTTGTTGATGCCCAGCGGCGCGATCGCGGTCCAGCTGGGATTGCTGCGCGTAATCAGCGTGTCGCCGCCGTTCATGTTGAACACGCGCGCCTGGTCGGTCAGGCGCAGGGCCTCGGCCGGCGGCTGGCAGTCGCCCGACCACAGCAGCAGGCTGACCGGCTTGCCGGCGGGCGCCAGGCTGCGGTTGATGTAGTCGATGGAACCGCCGATCTCGCGGTTCAGGTCCATGGTGTAGCCGGGGATGTTCAGGTGGAAGGCCTCGTCGCCCTCGCCCGCGGCGGCGTTGCCGCGCTGCGCTGGAACCGTGCGCGCCCACGCGAACGGGTGCGAGAAGGTATGGCTGGCCACCTCGACATAGGGCTGGGAGAAGATCTTGCGCGCGATCGGCTCGAGCTGGGCACTGAGCTGCGGGTACATGCCGTCGCGGCTGACCTCGCCCTGGATCACCGACATGGTCATCGGCAGCCGGTAGCGGTCGAAGATCTCGCGCAACAGCACCTCGCCGGAGAAGCCGCCGCCGGGAATCTCGGCGCGCGAGGCAAAGCCGTCGCCATCGATATGGATGGTCAGCAGGCGCCGGCCGTTCTCGGTGGTGACGTCGGGCACCGGCATCGCGGGCAGGCGCAGCGCCTCGCGCAGGAAGTCCAGCGGCTGCACCACCCAGCGGCTGTCGGCGGTGCCGATGCCGCTCTCGTGCACCGCATACGGCCCCAGCACATAGCCGCCCCACGGCGTGATGGCCGCGGCGTCATAGGTAAGCGTGCCGGAGCGCAGGCGTAGCAGCTTGCGGAAGCCGTCGCCGTCTGGCACCTGGATCGCCTCGGCCTGGTTGCGGTCGGGCGCCACCGGCATCTCGAAGCCCATCATCGGGTCCTTGGCCAGCACCTCGACCGGGCCCGACGCGCGCCCCCTGACCGCCTTCAGGCCGAAACCGCGCGCCACCGCGCCACTGACGCTGGTGCCGAAGTCGTTCAGGAACACCACCGGCATGCCCTGCGCCATGCGCGCCTGCACCCAGGTATGGAAGCGGCCCGGCTGCGCCGTGACCTTGCCCGTGAGGTACATCACCACGCCGGCATAACGGTCGGGCCCGATCTCGGGCAGTTCCTCGCTGGTGTCGGCAAACTCGACCCGGTAGCCCAGGTAGTTGAGCGGCATCGAGACAAAGCGCACGCCCTCGGACTGGTCGATCGCCACGCCCGGGGGGCGCTCCTGCACCACCAGCACGCGCCGCGGCAGCACTTCGACCTTGCCGATGCCGATGGTCTGCAGGCCGGGATCGGCCACATAGGGCGTGATGCCGAGCGCGCGGATGCGGCGCGCGGTGTCGCGCGCGCAGCGGCGGTCCGCCGGCGGGCAGTAGTCGATCGACACCACCGGCAGCCGGTATTGCTCGCGGATGGTGCGCGCCTGCGCCAGCAGCCAGTCGCGGTCGGCCTGCGGCACCTCGACATAGCGGCCCTGGGCCTGGTTCCAGCCGCGGAACAGCGACTCGAAAGCGACGGCATACGCCAGGCCATGCACCTGCGGCAGGATCTCGAAGCCGCGGTTGAAGATCAGCCGGGCGTCGGGGTAGCGCGCCTTGATCGCGCGCACCACGCGCACCAGGCCGGCTTCCTGCCGCGCGCGCTCGGCGTCGGTTTTGGCGGCGAGCTGGTACGAGTCCAGGGTATCGAGGAAGAAACCGCGGTAGCCCCGCGCCCACAGCGGCGCGATCACCTTGTCGACATAGAAGGCGGGCCAGCCGTCGGCCGACTGGTCGATCACCGGCGCGTTCCAGGCGTCGTTGCGGCCGACGAACCAGCCCTTGGGAATGTCCTTGAAGTACGGGCGGCCTTCCAGCACCTCGCCCACGCTGACGTAGGCAAACCAGGCAGTCGCGGGCGTGGCGACCTGGCGCGGGTCGAAGCCGCTGTCGGGTTCGACCACGGCGATATCGAAGGCCTGCAGCGCGTCGACCGGCGGCTTGGCGCCGTAGTGCAGCGCGATCGACGGCATTGCCGGAGCCGATGCCGCAGTGCCATCCGCCGGCTGTGCCGCGGCGGGCCCGGCCGCTCCAAGCGCCAGCGCAACGCACTGCGCCAGACGCCCAAGCCATGCCGGCCATCCCGGCCGGCATGGCGTGCGGCCACCCCGGCCGCGCGGGCTGCCTTGCGCTTCCCCCAGTCGCTTCACAGCGTGCTTCCCTTTATTTTTTCGCACCCGAAGTGCACGGTGCCAGACATTTTTGAGGCGGTTCGCGGCCGCGTGGCGCCTGGTTCTGACCGTCAATTCGGAAAAGTCCGATGGTATCCGGCATCCGCATGCTAAAGCAGGCGCTGGACGCGTATTGTCAACAATTGTCCCGAAAAGGAGACATGGAGGTGCCTTGCACGTATCGCCCGCCGGCGTGGGGCGATGGCTGGGACACGGGGCTGCCAGTCGGCTTGGGAAGAACGGATCGTCGCTACGCCCGGCGAGGCCACTGTCCGTTACTGGATTTCCGGACAGCCGGTTCGCCACCTCATGAAATCTTCGCGTTCATTCCCTCATGTATGGATGCGCATGCAGGCCATTGATTCATGTCATGTATTGGCATGGATAACCTGCCTGCTGTCACGGGTATTGTGGTTTATCTGCATAATGTTATGTCCGGGCAGACCGGCCTCACCCGAACGTGGTAGGAGCGGTGCCGTAAAAATTTGTAAAAAAGATGGCACCAGCTTGCAGCGGGCGGCAGCCCATTATGCACGACAACATGGCACGCGGCCCGGCTGCGGTGCATGCACCGGCAAACGCGGCAATAGAAAATCAGGGAATTCACTGAACCGGTACTGAAGTAGAAAACGCTAATATCTCCTGTCGGAACCTCTCATCATGATTAGGCGCTTAGCCTGATTGACACACCGGGAAAATTCGGCAGAATGATTCCCACTTGTGCAACGCCCATTCGGTGTGTCATTTGGTGTTGTCGTTCCGTGACGGTTTCGGTTGTCACGACAGCGACATATCGAAGTCATATGGAATGCGCTGGCGGGGAAGATAAAACAGATCCGCCGGGTGCGTTGCACACGGTGTATAACGAGCGTTTTCGCTCATTTTGAAATTCAAGGTTGAGATAGATATGGAAACCGGTACCGTTAAGTGGTTCAACGACGCCAAGGGCTTCGGCTTCATCACGCCGGACGAAGGCGGCAATGACCTGTTCGCGCACTTCTCCGCCATCGAAGGCTCGGGCTTCAAGTCGTTGAAGGAAGGCCAGAAGGTGCGCTACGTCAAGGCCATGGGCCAGAAGGGCGAGCAAGCCACCAAGATCCAGGCCCTCTGATACCGGTGAGGTCCGGGCTGGCCCGACGGGCCGGCCGGCACGGAAGCCCCGCAAATATGCGGGGCTTTTTGTTTTGGCGCAGCCATGCTGCAGCACGGTTGCGCGCACGCCGTTGCGGGTGAAATTGCTATAATCGCCGGACCCTACAACCACCGCCCGTGCCGGTGCGCGCCAACGCGGCGCGGCCCGCGCGGGACGGTAAGCAGCGTGTCGAGGAGTTACGTGGCCGGTACTCAGATCGCAGCTTCAGACAGCCGTGCCATCGGCGGCACGGCTGGCCCGCCCGCCTCGTCGGGCAGCTCCTTCCATGCCGCGCTGCGCATCCTGCCGGCGGCACAGCGCCAGGCCATGTTTCAGATCTATGCGTTCTGCCGCGCCGTCGACGATATCGCCGACGGCGACGCGCCGCATGCAGGGCGCCTGGCCGCGCTCGACGCCTGGCGCCGCGACCTCGACGCCTGCTACGCCGGCAACCCGCCCGCGCCGCTGCAGCCGCTGAGCGCGCAAATTCGCGCCTTCGACCTGCAGCAGGCCGATTTCCTTGCCGTGATCGACGGCATGACCATGGACGTGGTGCAGGATATCCGCGCGCCCGACGCCGCCACCATGGACCTGTACTGCGACCGCGAGTCCAGCGCGGTGGGCCGGCTGGCAGTGCGCGTGTTCGGCCTGGAGACGGAGTGCGGGATTGCGCTGGCGCACCACCTGGGCCGCGCGCTGCAGCTCACCAATCTCCTGCGCGATATCGACGAGGATGCCGCCATAGGAAGGCTCTACCTGCCGGCCGAAGCGCTGGCCGCGGCCGGCATTGCGGCCGACCTCGCGTCGGTCACACCCGCGGCGGTAGCCGCGCACCCGGCGTTGGGCCAGGCGTGCGCCGTCGTGGCGCGCGAGGCGCAGGCCCACTACGACCGGGCCGAGGCCATCATGGC
>JABFVP010000492.1 GCA_013362725.1 Cupriavidus sp. | reverse complement strand
GCGCTGCTTGCCCAGTTCTTCCGCCAGGGCTTTTTCCTCGGCATTCTGCGGCAGGCTCATATAGCGTTTCCAGGCCGCGTCCGACGCCTGCACGAACACGCGCGAGCGATCCACGTTGACCTTGGGATCGTCCTGCTCGCCCTGCATCACGTTGCGGTCCAGCGCCAGGCGCATGCGCGTGGTGGCCAGCATCGCATCGCTGAGCGCGACGGTCGAGCCAAGCTGGTTGGCATAGGTTTCCTTGAGCGCATCGTTGCTCTGCGCGATGCCGTACAGGCCGCCGCCGCCGGCCAGCAACAGCAGCAGCGACAGGATTCCCATGGCGCCCCGTAGCAGGGTCTTGATCTGAATATTGTTGTGCAAGGACATGGTGAAATAAGACACTGGCAATCCGCGGGACACACCCCTTGCCCCGGTCCGGCTGGATCGTTACCGCATTGATCCGCCCTGCCCGGATAACGGCGTGCCCCCCTCATCCTTGAGTCGCCGTCCGGCGCGCACGGTTATGGTGAATCGGCGATAAACGCCATGTCGGATATCAGCCACGTCTAGCGGTGGGCTGGCGGGTATGGCCTGCAACGGGGTTGCGGCCTGTCAGTAAATGCCGGCGCGATTAATGTCATGGCCGGTATCCGCACACAACGCCCACAGCCCGGTCCGGTAGGGAATACTGCCGGGATTCCGGCACTGCTGCCCACCAAGCAGTAGCGCGGGCGCGCGGCAAAATCCGCGGCGACTCGCCCTGACACTGAAAGTTCACATAATTATCAGCAGCAAGAATTTTCGCAAAAACCGTCCGGGATTACGCGACCAGGATTTGCAGCCGGCAGCCGGCCCGTTATAATTGTTTTCAGCATTTTCCCCCGCCCACCAGCGCACCCAGCGCAATTCAATCACCGGAAATCGAGGACGCAATGGCGACGTATCAGGAAATCGTTCAGAAAATCAGCGAACTGCAGAAGCAAGCCGAGGAAATCAAGGCGCGTGAACAATCCGCGGTGATCGCGGATATTCGCGAGAAAATCGAGCAATATGGCCTGACCGCGGAAGACCTGGGTTTTGGCGCGAAGGCGCCGGCCGGCAAGAAGGCGGTCAACCGCAAGGTGCCGGTGCGTTATCGCGACAGCGCCGGCAATACCTGGACTGGCCGCGGCAAGCGCCCGGGCTGGCTGACCCAGGCCCTGGCGCAGGGCAAATCGGTCGAGGACTTCCTGATCCGCTGAAGCACGCGATCCGGCAGACGGCAAAACGCCACGGACGAACTCCGTGGCGTTTTTGTTTTGGGGCGGCCCGAAAACCAGGCCGGAGGTCAGTCGTCGAAGCCGTGCGGGTTCATCGCCTGCCAGCGCCACGAGTCCTGGCACATGCGGTCCAGGTCGTGCTGCGCGCGCCAGTCCAGCAGTTCATGGGCCAGCGCCGGGTCGGCGTAGCAGGCGGCGATATCGCCGGGGCGCCGGTCCACGATCTGGTACGGCACTGGCTTGCCGCTGGCGCGCTGGTAAGCCTGCACTACCTCCAGCACGCTGTAGCCACGCCCGGTGCCCAGGTTCACGGTCATGCCACGGCCCTGCCGGCCCAGGTAATTGAGCGCCGCCAGGTGGCCGTCGGCGAGGTCGCAGACATGGATATAGTCGCGCACGCCGGTCCCGTCGACGGTGGGGTAATCGCCGCCGAATACCATCAGCTGCTCGCGGCGCCCGCCCGCCACCTGCGCCACATAAGGCATCAGGTTGTTGGGAATGCCGCGCGGATCTTCGCCGATCAGGCCGCTTTCATGCGCGCCGACCGGATTGAAATAACGCAGGTAGGCGATGCGCCAGGCCGGATCGGATTTTTCCAGGTCGCGCAGGATTTGCTCGCCCATCAGCTTGGTCTGGCCATAGGGGTTGGTCGCCGACAGCGGGAAATCTTCCAGGATCGGCACGGTGTGCGGATTGCCATATACCGTGGCCGAGGAACTGAACACCAGTTGTTTCACCCCGGCCGCGCCCATGGCGGCACAAACCGTCAGCAAGCCATCGAGGTTGTTGCTGTAATAGGCCAGCGGCTGGCTGACCGATTCGCCCACCGCCTTGAGCGCGGCAAAATGAATCACCGCGCTGATGCGGTGTTCGGCAAAGAGCCGGTCCAGCAGCGCGCGGTCGCGCACGTCGCCCTGCACGAAATGCGGGGCCTGGCCGGTAATGGTGGCAAGCCGGTCGATCACGGCCGGGCTGCTGTTGCACAGATTATCCAGGCCGATCACGTGGTAGCCGGCATTGAGCAGGGCAACCCAGGTATGCGAGGCGATATAGCCGGTGGCACCGGTCAGCAGCAGGGTTTCAGGCATGGGCATTGGGGTCGATCGATTCGGTTCAGCGTTGTGCGGAGGGGCAGCCGGGGCGCGCCGTGTGCGCGATAAATAACCTGACTGCCCCGCCCGGCGCGGGAAGGTACCTATTATCCACGATGCGCCGTGGCACCCTGCCAGCCGCCCCGGTCACGGCTTCAGTCAGAATTCGCGCAAGCCGGCGCCACCAGCCCGGCCCGCGCCTGCCAGGCTTCATACGCCGCCCGCAGCCGCCAGCCCGATTCCAGGTCGCGCATGCCCAGGCACTGCGCCACCTCGGCCGGCGCCGTGCCGGCCTCGAAATGCATGGCCGCGCAGGTATTGCGCAAGGTCTGCGGCGACGCACGCTCGCTGCGCCCCGCCAGCACGCCGGCTTCGTCCAGCAGGATTTCCACGCGCCGGTAGACCGACGCGGCATGCATCGGCCGCCCCGTCGGCATGGCCGGAAACACCAGGTTGCCCAGCGTGCCGGACGCCTCGCGCAGCGCCAGCCAGGCGCGCAGCGGCGCATGGGCCAGCGGGAACAGCGGCACGGTGTAGGCCCGGCCGTTGTCCGGCCGCACCATGCGCAGCGCCATCCGCCCGGGTGCGCCGTCGGCGATCACGTCGGTGCGCAATGCGCGCGCCTCCGCCACCTTCAGGCCGCCGCCGAGCAGCACGGCCAGCAGCGCCGCGTCGCGCGCACGCTTCCATTGCGTCGGCGACGCCACGCCGGTATCGCCGGCGGGCGCGCCGGCCGGGCCGAGGATGCGCGCCACCAGCAAGTCGCGCTCGCCGGGCAGCAGGAAGGCGGTGGGGTCATTTTCGCCCTCGGCCAGATGGGCGCGCACCGCCTGGCTGCCGGGGTTATGCATGCCCTCGCGCAAGCGCGACAGGTGGTGGAATACGCGTTCGATCAGCCGCGCATAGCGGTAGCGGTGCGACTTGTGCAACTGCTGCGCGTCCAGGAATTCGCCGATCTGCTCGGCGGACCAGCTCAGCGGCGGCAGGCCGCGTTCGGCCGACCAGCGCAGCAGCTTGCCCCACATGGCGCGGTAGACCACGCTGGTGCCGTGGCGAAAACCGTGCTGCGCCAGCCAGCCGTCGAACGCGCGCTCGGGGTGGTCGCGCCAGGCGGACAGGTCGGCATCGAACAAGGCTGCCTGCTCTAGGGGGGCGGCGCTGGGCTTGGTGGTCACGGACTTTCCGGGGAAGCGATCCCGCCTATTGTAGACAACGCGTCACTGGGCGCCCGCCTCGGTGCGCCCAACTTGCGGTCGGCCGCAGTGCGTGCTACCTTTCGATTCACTATGCAACTGGTTGCATATAACACGACAAAGATCGTCCCGACGCTCGCCCAGGAGACCCCGTGACTAACGCCCTGCTGCCCGCCGCCCAGGCCTCGCTCGACGCCTGGCACCAGATGATCGCCACCCATTCCATGGCCGGCCTCGATGCCATCGTCGCCGACGACGTGGTGTTCCGCTCCCCGGTGGCGCACACGCCGTATCCCGGCCGCGCCGCCATCGCGCTGGTGCTGACCACGGTGAACCAGGTGTTCCAGGACTTCCGTTACCACCGCAGCTTTGTCAGCGACGACGGCCACAGCGTGGTGCTGGAATTCAGCGCCAGCGTGGACGGCAAGGCGCTCAAGGGCATCGACATGATCCGCTTCGACGACGCCGGCCGCATTGCCGAGTTCGAGGTGATGGTGCGCCCGCGCTCCGGCCTGGAGGCGCTGGCCGCCGCCATGGCCGCGCGCCTGGCGAGCCAGAAACACGTGCTGACCGGCGCCTGACGCGCGCCGGCCCGCGGCGCCACCGTTTTGCTTCACCGAATATTTCGGAATTACCCAGGAGACTTCCCCCATGGCCCTTCCCGCCCAGCTGCAGAACCGGCTTTCGCTGCCGGTGGTCTGCTCGCCGCTGTTCATCATCTCCAACCCCGACCTGGTCATCGCCCAGTGCAAGGCCGGCGTGGTGGGATCATTCCCCGCGCTGAACGCGCGCCCCGCGCCCAAGCTGGAGGAATGGCTGGACCGCATTACCACCGAGCTGGCGGAACACGACGCGAAGCACCCCGAGCGCCCGTCGGCGCCGTTCGCGGTCAACCAGATCGTGCACAAGTCCAACGACCGGCTCGAGCATGACCTGGAGCTGTGCGTGCGCTACAAGGTGCCGATCGTGATCACCTCGCTGGGCGCGCGCAAGGAAGTCAACGACGCGGTCCACTCGTACGGCGGCATCGTGCTGCATGACGTCATCAACAATGCCTTCGCGCGCAAGGCGATCGAAAAAGGCGCGGATGGCCTGGTGGCGGTGGCGGCAGGTGCCGGCGGCCATGCCGGCACGCTGTCGCCGTTCGCGCTGCTGCACGAGATCCGCGAATGGTTCGACGGCCCGCTGCTGCTGTCGGGCGCGATCTCCAGCGGCGACGCCATCCTGGCCGCGCAGGCCGCCGGCGCCGACCTGGCCTATATTGGCTCGGCCTTCATCGCCACGCAGGAGGCCAACGCGCAGGACGGCTACAAGCAGATGATCGTCGACAGCACCGCCAACGACATCGTCTATTCCAACCTGTTCACCGGCGTGCACGGCAACTACCTGCGCGGCAGCATCGAGCGCGCCGGGCTGGACCCGAGCGCGCTGCCGGAATCGGACCCGTCGAAGATGAATTTCGGCTCGACCAGCGTGAAGGCGTGGAAGGACATCTGGGGCGCCGGCCAGGGCGTTGGCGCGATCAAGCGCGTGGTGCCGGCCGCCGAACTGGTGCGCCGTTTTGCCGAGGAGTACGCGCTGGCGCGCCGCCGCCTGGGACTGGGCGAAGCCAGCCCGGCCGGCGCGCGCGCCGTCGACCTGGCCTGAGCGCGCGGGCGCGGGGACTCCGCTGCCGCTACAGCAGCGGCAGCAGCGCCTCGCCCCAGGCCACCCAGTCGGTCTCGAAGCGGATCCCGCGCTGCAGCAGTGCATAGCGAAGTTGCTGCGCCCGATCCATGTCCAGCGCCGAGAAATCGCGCCGCTCGATCGCCAGGTAGGTCTCGAGGCGGGCGCGGTGCAGCGCGATCAGCCGCCGCATCTCGTCGGCCAGGCCGAGAGGGCCGATCACCGCATCGGCGCGCAGCTTGACCAGGATCTCCTCGCGCT
>JABFVP010000095.1 GCA_013362725.1 Cupriavidus sp. | reverse complement strand
ATTCATCCACAGGCCCGGCGCGGCGCGCCCGGGCCGTGTCCATCCCGACTTACCGGAGTTCCCTTCATGATCCGTTCCCGTCGCATCGTCATTGCCGGCCTGGCAGCAGGCGCGCTCGCGCTGTCCTCGTTCAGCGCGCTGGCCCAGCAGAAGGCCGCCGAGCGCGTCCAGTTCGTCACCAGCGCCGGCAAGTTCACGCTCGAGCTCTATCCGGACGCCGCGCCCAAGACAGTCGCGAACTTCCTGGAATATGTGAGGAGCGGCTTCTACAGTGGCACCATCTTCCACCGCGTGATCAACGGCTTCATGGTGCAGGGCGGCGGCTTCGACCGCGACATGAAGGAAAAGCCCACGCGCGCGCCGATCCCGCTGGAAGCCCGCAACGGCCTGAAGAACAAGGCCGGCACGGTTGCCATGGCGCGCACCAGCAACCCGGATTCGGCCACCGCGCAGTTCTTCGTCAATGTGGTGGATAATCCGAATCTCGACTACCCGCAGCCGGACGGCAATGGCTATGCCGTCTTCGGCAAGGTGGTGGAAGGCATGGACACGATCGACAAGATCAAGTCCGTGCCGACCACCGCCTACGGCCCGATGCGCAATGTGCCGGCCGCGCCGATCGTGATCGAGTCGGCCACCGTCGTCAAATAATTACCGAACAGAGGAAACCGCCATGTCCAAGGTACAGCTGCAGACCAACAAGGGTGTGATCACCCTGGAACTCGACGCCGAGAAGGCCCCGAAAACGGTGGAGAACTTCCTGTCGTATGTCCGCAAGGGCCACTACGACAACACCATCTTCCACCGCGTGATCAAGAACTTCATGATCCAGGGCGGCGGCTTCGAGCCCGGCATGAAGCAGAAGGACACCGACGCCCCGATCGAGAACGAAGCCGGCAACGGCCTGAAGAACGACCGCTACACCGTGGCGATGGCGCGCACCAATGCGCCGCACTCGGCCACCGCGCAGTTCTTCATCAACGTGGTCGACAACGACTTCCTCAACTTCTCGTCGCCGACCCCGCAGGGCTTCGGCTATGCCGTGTTCGGCAAGGTGGTCGACGGCACCGACGTGGTCGAGCAGATCAAGGGCGTGCGCACCGGCAGCTCGGGCTTCCACCAGGACGTGCCGCTGGAAGACGTCGTGATCGAGAAGGCCGTCGTCGTCGAATAAACTGATGCCTGCCGATTGCGGTACCGTGCGCGCGCGCGTGCCGGCCTGCGTGCCGGCCTTTTTCTCCCGACACCACGCATGACCGCAATCTCCCACACGCCGGTGGCCGGTCCCCTCGAGGTACAGGCGCCGGCGTGGTTCATTTCAGACCTGCATCTCACGCCCGGCATGCCGCGCACGCTGGCGGCCTTCGAGCGCACGCTCGAGCGCGCCGCCACGCAGGCGCGCGCGCTGTTTATCCTGGGCGACTTCTTTGAATTCTGGGTCGGCGACGAAGAAACCGAGGCGCCGTTCGCGCAACGCGTGGCGCTGGCGCTGCGCGCATTGGCCGCGCACGGCGTGGCGGTGTACCTGATGCACGGCAACCGCGACTTCCTGCTGGGACGGCGCTTCGCCGGCACCGCCGGCGCCACGCTGCTGCCCGACCCCACCGTGATCCACTGCGCCGGCCAGCGCGTGGTGCTGAGCCACGGCGACATGCTCTGCATCGACGACGAACGCTACAACCGCTTTCGCCGCTGGACCCGCAAGCGCTGGGTGCAGCGCGTGTTCCTGGCGCTGCCGCTGCGCGCGCGCCTGGCCGTCGCCCGCAAGCTGCGCGCGGACAGCGAAGGCAACCGCGCCAGGCAACGCAGCGCCGGCGCGGCGGTACCGGTGGTCTATGGTGATGTGGCCCCCGCGGCGGCGGCCGAGTTGCTGGGCGCCGCTGGCGCGTCGCTGCTGGTCCATGGCCATACCCATCGCCCGGCCCGCCACGAAGAAGGCGCGGGCGTGCGCTGGGTGCTGACCGACTGGGACCTGGATGGCGCGCATCCGCGCGCCGCGGTGCTGCAGCTGGACCGCGACGGTTTCCGGCTGCTGCCGCAGACCGACTGAACGATGCCAGCCGTCGCTCGCACCGTTACTTCATCAGCTTGCGCAGCTCGCTGGCATCGAACGGGTCGTTCGGCGTGTTTTCCAGGTGTTCGCCAAGCCGGTCGAGCGCGGCCAGCACGGCCTCGATGCGGTCGTGCTGGAGCGCGGCATTGTCGATCAGGCTCTTGAGCGCCAGCGACACCGGGTCGTCCGCGTTGGGCGTGATGCCGTAGGCCGAGAACTCCTGCCTGGCCCCCTGCTGCACCGACGGCGCATCCGGCAGGATGATGCGGGCCGGAATGCCGACCGCGGTCGCGCCCGCCGGCACCGGCTTGAGCACCACCGCGTTGGAGCCCACGCGCGCGCCGTCGCCCACCTCGAATCCGCCCAGCACCTTGGCGCCCGCGCTGACCACCACGCCGACACCAAGGGTCGGATGCCGCTTCTGGCCCTTGTACAGCGACGTGCCGCCCAGCGTCACGCCCTGGTAGATGGTGCAGTCGTCGCCGATCTGCGCGGTCTCGCCGATGACCACGCCCATGCCGTGGTCGATAAACACGCGCCGGCCCAGCGTCGCCGCCGGATGGATCTCGATGCCGGTGAAGAAGCGCGACCAGTGCGAAATCCAGCGGCCCAGCCAGTGCCAGCCCGCGCGCCAGCACGCGTGTGCGAGCCGGTGCAGCAGCACGGCGTGCAGGCCCGGATAGCAGGTCAGGACTTCCAAGCGGCTGCGCGCGGCGGGATCGCGCAGCATGATGGTGTCGATATCTTCCTTCAGGCGAGAGAACATCTTGGTCGTGTCGTGGTGCCGCGCCGTGCGCCACGACACGCGGGCCAGGGCCCGGGGCGGGGTCGCCGGCGCGGTCGGGGGCCGGTGAAGAGGATCAGGAGTGTAAGGGATTTGCCGGCGCGCCTTGCGGCGCCGGCGTTTGGCCCCTGATCCGCCAGGGACATTGCTGCGATGCTGCGATCAACATCGACCGGGCCTGCGCCCACCCGCGGCGACGGGACCCCTGGCCACGCCGCCTCGGCATGCACCGTTCCGGTCCCACATCACATCGCTACGGGTTGCTGCCACAGTCCTTTGCTCCTGTCACCGGTCGGCCTGCGGGCCAGACGGGTTCTGCGCGGCGATCAGCATGTGCTTGGCGATGCCGCGCAGGATGTTCACTTCCTCGCGCTCGAGGCCGCTGCGCGCCAGCAGGCGGCGCAGCCGGGTCATCAGCTTGCGCGGATTGGATGGATCGAGAAAGCCGATCGCCTCGAGTCCGGCCTGCAGGTGGCCGAACATGGCCTCGACCTGTTCGGCCGTGGCCGGCTCGCCAGCATAGCCGATATTGGCGCCCGCGTCCGGGGCGGCCTCCAGCAGCGTCAGCCGCATCTCGTAGGCGACCAGCTGCACCGCCTGCGCCAGGTTCAGCGACGCATAAGCGGGATTGGCCGGGATATGGGTCACCGCGTTGCAGCGTTCCACCACCTCGTTGGGCAGGCCATAGCGCTCGTTGCCGAACACGAATGCCACGTCGCCGCTGCTGCCCAAGGTCTGGCGCGCGCGCGCGGCGGCGGCGCGCGGCAGCAGCCGCGGCGGTCCGAACTCGCGCTGGCGTGCGGTCATGGCCACGGTCAGGGCAGCGCCAGCCAGCGCCGCGTCGACCTGGTCGACGATCACGGCGGCGGCCAGCACGTCGTCGGCGCCGCTGGCCATGGCCACGGCATCGGGATGCCGCAGCACCTCGGGCTCGCGCGGCGAGACCAGCACCAGGCTGCCGAAGCCCATGGTCTTGATCGCCCGCGCCACCGAGCCGACGTTGCCGGGATGGCTGGTTTCCACCAGCACGAAGCGCACGCGGCCGAAGGCATCCCCGCCTGACGTGGAGGTGATGGTCTGGCTCGTATCAATTGCCGGGTTCATATACAATTCGGGGTTCTTCTTTGGCGCGGCGCCAGGTTTATCCATGCCCGCGAGACGTTCGCGACACATTTGCGAAGCGTCCTGCAACATGGCCGGCGACGCCCCACGTTCTTCTACAATCCGTTGTGTTGTCAGCTGCCCATGAGCGGGCGAGCGGCGCTTTGGCGCCCCGCCGCGCAGTCGTGGCCGGCCTGGAGAGATTCATGCATCCGATGCTCAATATCGCCATCAAGGCGGCCCGCAAGGCGGGATCCATCATCAACCGCGCGTCGCTCGACGTCGATCTGGTGCGCGTCTCGCGCAAGCAACACAACGATTTCGTTACCGAGGTCGACCGCGCCGCCGAAGCCGCGATCATCGAGATCCTGCGCACGGCCTACCCGGAACACGGCATTTTAGCGGAAGAGTCCGGCCAGTCCTGGACCGAAGAAGAAGCCACCCACGAATACACCTGGGTCATCGACCCGCTCGACGGCACCACCAACTTCATCCACGGCTTCCCGCAATACGCGGTCTCGATCGCCCAGCTGCACCGCGGCACGCCGGTGCAGGCAGTGGTCTACGACCCGACCCGCGACGAGCTGTTCACCGCCACCAAGGGCGCCGGCGCCTTCCTCAACAACCGCCGCATCCGCGTCACCCGCCGCGACAAGCTGGCCGACTGCCTGATCGGCACCGGCTTCCCCTTCCGTGACCTGGAAGGCGTGGAAGAGTACCTCGAGATCTTCGCGCTGATGACGCGCAGCTGCGCCGGCCTGCGCCGCCCGGGCGCCGCCGCGCTGGACCTGGCCTACGTCGCCTGCGGCCGCCTCGACGGCTTCTTCGAGCGCGGCCTGCAGCCGTGGGACATGGCCGCCGGCATGCTGCTGATCACCGAGTCGGGCGGCCTGGTCGGCAACTACGCCGGCGAGCCGCGCCAGCTGGAACAGGGCGAAGTGCTGGCCGGCAACCCGAAGGCCTTTGCGCAGATGGTGCGCCTGCTGTCGCCGTACTCGCTGGACAACACCAAACCCAGCGCCAAGCCCAGCGCCGCCTGACGCTGGCAGATGGCCTGAGCGGCCATGCCAGCAAGCACGCCCGCCGCACCCCGGCGGGCGTTTGTTTTTCCGGGGCCGCATGCTCGTGCGTCCCGGATTGCGGCCCCGTCTCATTCCCCGGCGAGCCATGATCCTGGTCAAGGCCCGGCCGCCCTGCGCTCACCAGAATGAATCCATGCGCCACGCCATGTGCGCGCGGATCCAGCCACAGGAGAGCCAGCATGTTTCCCGAATACCGCGAACAGATCACCGCCCTAAAAACGCAGGACGCCCGCTTTGCGCGGCTGTTCCACCGGCACAATACGCTCGACCAGGAAATCCACAACATGGAGGCGGGCCTGGTGCCGGCGTCCACCTTCGAGATCGAGCGACTGAAAAAGGAGAAGCTGCTGCTCAAGGACCAGCTCTACCAGATCCTGCGCCGCACCACCGCCTGACCGGAGGCGCGCAGATGACCGATCGCGATACCCTTCCCGCCCGT
>JABFVP010000273.1 GCA_013362725.1 Cupriavidus sp. | reverse complement strand
ACGGAGTAAAGCGCGTCGGCATGCCGGTGCCTGCCCTCTCCCCCGGCCCCTCTCCCGCAAGCGGGAGAGGGGAGCAAACCGGCGGGTTTGTAATGCCTCAGTCTTCCTTGCGCAGATGCGGGAACAAGATCACGTCACGAATATTCGGGCTATCCGTCAGCAGCATCACCAGCCGGTCGATGCCGATGCCGCAGCCGCCCGTCGGCGGCATGCCATATTCCAGCGCGCGGATATAGTCGGCGTCGAAGTACATCGCTTCCTCGTCGCCGGCATCCTTCTGCTCGACCTGCTTGCGGAAGCGGTCGGCCTGGTCCTCGGCGTCGTTCAGCTCCGAGAAGCCGTTGGCGATCTCGCGGCCGGTGATGAACAGCTCGAAACGCTCGGTGATGCCCGGCACCGTGTCCGAGGCGCGCGCCAGCGGCGAGACCTCGACCGGGTAGTCGACGATAAAGGTCGGCTCCCACAGCTGGCTCTCGGCGGTTTCCTCGAACAGCACCAGCTGCAGCGTGCCCAGGCCGGCGTTGAGGAACTGCGGCGCGTTGGTGTTGACGCCGAACTTCTTCAGCTCGGTGCGCAGGAAATCGGCATCGGCCAGTTGCGCGTCGGTGTACTGCGGCGCGAACTTCTGGATCGCCTGGCAGATGGTCAGGCGGTGGAACGGCCTGGACAGGTCCAGCTCGCGGTCCTGGTACGTCAGCACGGCACTGCCGCGCGCATCGATCGCGGCCTTGCGGATCAGGTCTTCGGTGAAGTCCATCAGCCAGCGGTAGTCGGTGTAGGCCGCGTAGAACTCCATCATGGTGAACTCGGGGTTGTGGCGCGGGCTCACCCCCTCGTTGCGGAAGTTGCGGTTGATCTCGAACACGCGCTCGAAGCCGCCGACGACCAGGCGCTTCAGGTACAGCTCGGGCGCGATGCGCAGGAACATCTGCATATCCAGCGCATTGTGGTGCGTGATGAACGGCTTGGCCGCGGCGCCGCCCGGGATCGGGTGCAGCATCGGCGTTTCCACTTCCATGAAGCCGGCGTCGGCCATATGGCGGCGCAGCGACGAAATCGCGTCGGTGCGCGCGCGGAAGGTGTTGCGCGTTTCCGGCGACACGATCAGGTCGACATAGCGCTGGCGGTACTTCATTTCCTGGTCGGCCAGGCCGTGGAACTTGTCCGGCAGCGGGCGCAGCGACTTGGACAGCAGGCGCAGCTCGCGCACCTGCACCGACAGTTCGCCCTTGTTGGTGCGGAACAGCTCGCCGCGCGCGCTGATGATGTCGCCCAGGTCCCAGTGCTTGAAGGCCGCGTAGACCTCTTCGCCGACCTTGTCGCGGGTGATGTAGAACTGGATCTGGCCGCTGCCGTCCTGCACCGTAGCAAAGCTGGCCTTGCCCATCACGCGCTTGAGCATCATGCGCCCGGCGATGGCGACCTCGACCGGCGCGGCCTCGAGCGTGGCCTGCTCGGTGTCGGCGTACTGCGCCTGCAGCGCGGCGGCCTGGTGGGTGGGGCGGAAATCGTTG
This sequence comes from Cupriavidus sp., assembly GCA_013362725.1. Classification (GTDB taxonomy): domain Bacteria; phylum Pseudomonadota; class Gammaproteobacteria; order Burkholderiales; family Burkholderiaceae; genus Cupriavidus. The sequence continues at coordinate 4,004 of JABFVP010000273.1, read as the reverse complement.
GGGAAGGCCACGCCTTGCTGGCGCAGCGCGGCCAGTTTCTCGCGCCGCTCCGCGATGATCTTGTTTTCGTCGACGGCAGGCGTGTCGGCGGCGGCGGCCTTGTTCTGCGCCTGGGCCTGGGCGCGGTTGGGTTCGGTCATGATGTCGTGTCGGTCGCGCGCCGGGCGGCGCGCGGGTTCAGTATGGCTTCAGTGGTTGCGGCTTCAGTAGTTGCGGAGATCGTCCAGCTCGGTGCTGCCGAAATCCGGGCGGTGCAGGTAGGCGACGATGCGGCCGGCGGTTTCCTCGGCCGAGGCGAGCTGCTGATTGGCCTTGAGTTCGCGGAAGCGCTGCACCTGGGCAAAATCGGCATTGCGGATGGTGGCCTGCATGCCGGTATCGATCACGCCCGGCGCCAGCGCCACCGCGCGCACGGTGCGCGGCGCCTCGGCGTGGGCGTACTCGGCGTTGACCGAGCGCATGAACATGTCGAGCCCGGCCTTGCCGGCGCAGTAGGCGCTCCAGCCTTCGATCGGGCGCCGTGCCGCGCCGGAGGAGATCGCCAGCACCTTGCGCGGGCAGGCGAATTTCTCGGTGCGCTCCAGGAACGCCGCGGTCATGGTCATCGGCGCCGCCAGGTTGGTCAGCAGGTGCGGCACCAGCGATTTTTCCTGCAGTGCCGCGACCGGCCCGATCGGCTCGACCACGCCGGCGTTCAGGATCAGCGTGGCGCTGGTCGGCGGCAGGTCGAGCGTGTCGAGCACGCTGGCCAGCCAGGTCGCCGCGGGGCCGGCCTGCGCCAGGTCCTGCAGGTGCCAGGCCACCGGCACGCCGCTGAGCGTGGCGATGCGTTCGAGCTCGGTGTTGCGGCTGCGCGCGACGCAGATCAGGCGGTTGCCCGGCACCAGCAGGGCGTTGGTCAGTGCCGCGCCCAGCCCGCGCGAGGCGCCGGTGATGATGTACAGGTGATTGGCTTCGCTCATGGTGCCCCGGTCGGAAAGGCCGTCGTGCCGGCATGGCGCGGGCGGCGGTACAGCGATGGATGGGTTGCTGTGCCGCCGCCGGCCGGCGGCGGGTACGGTCTTGCAGTCGCCTTATAGTCCCTGCTTGAGGCTGGCTTCGATGAACGGGTCCAGGTCGCCGTCCAGCACCTTCTGGGTGTTGGACATTTCCACGTTGGTGCGCAGGTCCTTGATGCGGCTCTGGTCCAGCACGTAGGAGCGGATCTGGTGGCCCCAGCCCACGTCGGTCTTGCCGGCCTCGAGCTTGTCGGCCTCGGCCTGGCGCTTGCGCATCTCGTGCTCGTACAGGCGCGACTTCAGCATCGACATGGCCTCGGCGCGGTTGCGGTGCTGCGAGCGGTCGTTCTGGCACTGCACCACGATGCCGGTCGGGATGTGCGTGATACGCACGGCCGAATCGGTCTTGTTGATGTGCTGGCCGCCGGCGCCCGAGGCGCGGTAGGTATCCACGCGCAGGTCCGCCGGGTTGATCTCGACCTCGAACGAATCGTCGACCTCGGGGTAGACGAACACCGACGAGAACGAGGTGTGGCGCCCGCCCGACGAATCGAACGGCGACTTGCGCACCAGCCGGTGCACGCCGGTTTCGGTGCGCAGGTAGCCGAAGGCGTATTCGCCCTCGATCTTGATAGTCGCGCTCTTGATGCCGGCGACGTCGCCTTCGGACTCTTCCAGCACCTCGGCCTTGAAGCCCTTGCGCTCGCAGTACTTCAGGTACTGGCGCAGCAGCATCGAGGCCCAGTCGCACGCTTCGGTGCCGCCGGCGCCGGCCTGGATGTCGATAAAGGCGTTGGCCTGGTCCATCTCGCCGGCGAACATGCGGCGGAATTCCATGTCCGCCACCACCGCCTCGAAGCCCTTGACGTCGGCCTCGATCGATTCGAGGGTGTCGTCGTCGCCTTCTTCCTTGGCGAGCTCGAACAGCTCTTCGGCACCGACGAGGTCATCGGTGAGCTTGCCCAGGACGCCGACCACGCCCTCGAGCATCTTCTTTTCCTTGCCGAGGTCCTGGGCCCGCTTGGGGTTGTTCCAGACGTCGGGGTCTTCCAGCAGGCCGTTGACTTCGTCCAGCCTTCCTACTTTGACATCGTAGTCAAAGATACCCCCGTAGATCTTCCGTCCGGGAACGGAGATCGGAGATGGCACCGGAGATGGCGTTGAGGCGTTCTGCTTCCATGATTTTCCTGCGCTTCGAAAACCTCGAATTATAGCGGATCGGGGCCGTGATCCGGGCGCGGATTCGGCGATGCGGGCCGGTTCGCGGGCCGCGCACGGCGAACGGAATACGCCGGCAATGGTCTATCCGGCGGTGTCGGTCAGCGCACGCGGCGATAATACGCGTTTGCAAGCCGCCCCCGGCAAGACAACAAACAGGGACGAATGACGCAAACCAGACATGACATCGAGCCAGGCCGACGCCGCGCGCTGGGCCTGCTGCTGGCGGCCACGGCTATGGTCGCAGCGGGCTGCGGCACCATGGACACCGGCCCGGCGCCGGACGGCTTCTACCGCGTGGAGCGGGGCGACACGTTGTATTCGATCGCCCGCAAGCACCGCCGCAGCGTGCGCGACCTGACCCGCTGGAACCCCGAACTGGGCCGCCCGGACCAGATCGAGGTCGGCCAGCTGATCCGCGTCCGGCCGCCCGGCGCCAGTGCGTCGGCATCCGCTTCGGCCGGCACCGGCCAGACCGTCACCGAAACCCCGCGCGTCGACAGCGGCGCATCGAAGCCGCCGGCCAGCAGCATCCGCCTGCAATGGCCGGCCGACGGCCGCGTCACGACCGGCTTCTCCCCGCCCGCCAGCAAGGGCCTGAGCATCGCCGTGCCGGCCAACGGCACGGTGCGCGCGGCCGCCGCCGGCCGCGCCATCCACGTCGGCAACCTGCGCGGCTACGGCATGCTGGTGATCGTCAAGCACAACGACGACTGGCTCACCGTCTACGGCAACCTGGACCAGCCGCTGGTCAGCGAAGGCACGCAGGTGTCGGCGGGGCAGGACGTGGGCCGCATGGGCGCGAGCCCGAGCGAGCTGCACTTCGAGGTGCGCGGCAACGGCAAGCCGGTGAATCCGGCCAGCTATCTGCCGTCGCGCGGCTGAGCGGAGCGCACTGCGCTCCCGGGCACGCTACTGCGCGTGCTCGATCACCAGCTGCACGCGGGTGACGCCGTTGAAGGTGTTGTTGTCGAGCCGGTAGGCCACCTGCGCGCTGGCGCCGAGCGAGTCGGCATGGTTGAACCAGATCGCGTCGAAGCGCTGGCTGCCGCGCCCAAGCTGCAGCTTCAGGTGCTTGCCCTTGAGCACGCTCTGGCGCAGCACGTCGAACTCGCCGCAGAAGGTCGGCGCCGGGAAGCCCTGGCCCCATACCTGCTGCTCCAGCAGGGTGACGAATTCCGGGCTGAAGCACTGGTCCTCGATATCGCCGTCGGTCTCGATCACGCGGGCCAGCTGGTCGTCGGTCAGCCATTCCCGCCCGACCGCCTCGAAAGCTTCCTGGAACTCGGCAAAGCGCTCGGCACGCACGGTCAGCCCTGCCGCCATGGCGTGGCCGCCGAACTTGAGCAGCATGCCGGGGTGGCGCTTGGACACCAGGTCGAGCGCATCGCGCAGGTGGAAGCCCGGGATCGAGCGGCCCGAGCCCTTGACGGTGGTGTCATCGCCCGGCGCGAAGGTAATGGTGGGGCGGTGGAACTTGTCCTTCAGCCGCGACGCCACGATGCCGATTACGCCCTGGTGCCAGGTATCGTTGAACACGCTGACGGTGAAGCGCGACGGGTCCGGCCCGGCCAGCCCGGCCATGGGCTGCTCCAGGATGCGCAGCGCCTCCTGCTGCATGCCGGCCTCGATGTCGCGGCGCTCGCGGTTCATGCTGTCCAGCTCCTGGGCGATGTCCCAGGCGCGGTTGGCGTCGTCGGTCAGCAGGCACTCGATGCCCAGCGACATGTCGGCCAGCCGGCCGGCCGCATTCAGGCGCGGCCCCAGGCCGAAGCCCAGGTCGAAGGT
>JABFVP010000563.1 GCA_013362725.1 Cupriavidus sp. | reverse complement strand
GAGCAGGTCGGGATGGCTGGCCAGCTTCATGCCGCGCCCTCCATGCAGCTGCGCAGCCGCTCCAGTCCGCGCCGGATCCAGGACTTGACGGTGCCCAGCGGCGCGCGCAGGCGTTCGGCCAGCTCGGCGTGGCTCAGGTCCTGCAGGTAGGCCAGCATGATGGCCTGGCGCTGGGACTGCTCCAGCCGCTGCAGGCAGCGGTTGAGCGCGCGCGCCTGCTGGCTCGCCTCGGCCAGTTCGGCGGGCCCGGCGGCGTCGTCGGCCAGCCATGCGCCAAGGTCTTCGTCCAGCTCGGTGGTCTGCGCGACGCGAGCTGCCGCCGCGCGGCGCAGGCAGTCGAGCGCGCGGTTGCGCACGATCGCGGTCATCCACGTCATCGGCGCGGCCAGCTGCGGCCGGTAGTCGCCGGCGTGGTGCCAGATACTGACAAAGCTCTCCTGCACGACATCCTCCGCCCAATCGCGCCTGCCGGTAATACGCAGCGCAAGGCCAAACAGTTTCGTCGCGGTCAGGTCGTAGAGTGCGCGCAGTGCCTGGCGCTCGCCCACGGCGACGGCCTGCAGCAATCCCTCCAGCCGGTCGGGGCTGGCGGGCGCGGCATAGGACGGCTGCGTGGAGGGCGGCACCGGGACGGATCCTTGCAAGGAGGCCTTGCCGGATTATAGGTAGCTCCGCATCCAAACGCGCGGCGCCTGCGTAGATGCTGACAGGCGCAAGCCAAGGTACCCCGTCCCGGGGGCGCCGTTGTCATCCCTCACAGGAGCACACCATGGACCGCATGTCACAAAAGCCCGCGCGCGAGCCCGCCATCATCGTCACGCCGCCGGACGCGGGCCGGCGCGGGCTGCTCAAGGCGCCCGGCCTGTTCGCGCTCGGCTCGCTGGCCGTCATCGCGCTGGGCGAATCGATGCCGGCGTGGGCGCAGACGCAATCGGGCAGCACCAAGGACGACATCAATATCCTCAACACTGCGCTGGGACTGGAATACCAGGCGATCGCCGCCTACCAGGTCGGGGCCGAGAGCGGGCTGCTGCAAAAACCGGTGCTGGCCACCGCGGTCAAGTTCCAGGACCACCACAAGGCCCATGCGCAGGTGCTGGCGGGGACCGTGTCAAAACTTGGCGGCACGCCGGTGACGGCAAAGAAAGCGTCGGCGTATGAGTTCCCGACCGACAAGCTGAAGACGCAGGCCGACGTGCTGCGCTTTGCCGCCGGGCTGGAGAAGGGCGCTACTTCGGCGTACCTGGGCGTGCTGCCGAACTTTTACAACCGCGAGCTGACGCGCGCGGCCGGCAGCATCCTGGGGGATGAGGCGATGCACTGGGCGGTGCTGCTGCACGCGCTGGGTGAAGATCCGGTGCCGGGGGCGTTTGTGGGGTGAAGCAGCTGTCGACTCTTGCCATGGGTTTGCTCCCCTCTCCCGCTTGCGGGAGAGGGGCGGGGGAGAGGGCAGGCGGTGGCAGAACTGCAGGGTTTCAAATCTCCGCAGCAAGCCGGTAGTGGCGATCCGGGCGGCGTCATGCTGGCAAGCGCCTGCCCTCTCCCCCGACCCCTCTCCCATAAATGGGAGAGGGGAGCCAACCGGCAGCCCTCTCAAGCGCAGAAGGACGCTCAACCCGTATTGCGCAACCCCGCCGCCACCCCATTGATGGTCAGGTGAATCCCGCGCCGAACGCGGATGTCATCGCCGTCCTTGCCCGCCCGGTAGCGCTTGAGCAGCTCCACCTGCAAGTGGTTGAGCGGATCGAGATACGCAAAGCGGTTCTTGATCGAGCGCGCCAGCAGCGGGTTGTCCGCCAGCCGCTCCTGGTGGCCGGTGATCAGCGTCAGCATGTCGCAGGTCAGGTGCCATTCCTTGCTGATGCGGTTGAACACGTTGCGGCGCAGCGCGGCGTCGTCGCACAGCTGGGCGTAGCGCGAGGCCACCGCCAGGTCGGTCTTGGCCAGCACCATGTCCATGTTCGACAACAGCGTCGAGAAGAACGGCCAGGTCTTGACCATGCGCCGCAGCGTGGTAACGGCCTGCTTGCGCGCCTTGTCGTCGGGCGCGCTGTCGAGCAGCGAGCGCACCGCGCTGCCGAAGCCGTACCAGCCCGGCAGCAGCAGGCGGCACTGGCCCCACGAGAAGCCCCACGGGATCGCGCGCAGGTCTTCGATGCGGCGGTTCTTCTTGTCCATCAGCTTGCGCGAGGCCGGCCGCGAACCGAGGTTCAGGTCGGCGATCTCGGTGATCGGCGTGGTGGCGAAGAAGTAGTCCTTGAAGCCGGGAGTCTCGTAGACCAGGTCGCGATAGGCGGTGAAGGCGCGGTCCGACAGCTGCTGCATCACGGCCTCGAAGGTATCGAGGTCCTTAGGCGCGTTCTGCTGCGGCAGCAGCGAGGCCTCCAGCGTCGCGGCGACCACCGTTTCCAGGTTGCGGCGGCCGATCTCGGCGTTGGCGAACTTGCTGTTGATGATTTCGCCCTGCTCGGTCAGCCGGATCTGGCCGTTGACCGTGCCCGGCGGCTGCGACAGGATGGCCTGGTAGGTCGGGCCGCCGCCGCGGCCGACGGTGCCGCCGCGGCCGTGGAACAGGCGCAGCTTGACGTTGCGCTGCTCGAACAGCTGCACCAGTTCCAGCTCGGCCTTGTACAGCTCCCAGGTCGAGGTCAGGAAGCCGCCGTCCTTGTTCGAATCCGAGTAGCCGAGCATCACCTCCTGTTCGACCCCATGGTGCGCGAGCACCGCATCGAAGCCGGGCAAGTCCAGCAGCGACTGCATGATGCCGGCGGCGTTGCGCAAGTCTTCGATGGTCTCGAACAGCGGGATCACCATCAGTTCCATGCGCGCCGGATCGGTCTTGCTGCCGAGCGTGCCCTGCAGCATGCCGGATTCCTTCTGCAGCAGCATCACCTCGACCAGGTCCGACAGCGTCTCGGTGTGCGAGATGATGTAGTTGCGCGCGACGCGCTTGCCGTAGCGCGCACGCAGCTCGCGCGCGGCGGCGAAGATCGCCAGTTCCTTGCGGGTCTGCTCCGAGTACTGGTGCCACGGCAGCGTCAGCAGGCGCGGCTGGCGCAGTTCGGCCAGCAGCAGTTCCAGCTTGCGTTGCTCGGACAGCGCCGCGTAGTCGGGGGCGATGCCGGCGGCGGCGAACAGTTCGGCGATGACCGCCTCGTGCACGTCCGAGACCTGGCGCATGTCGACCGAGGCCAGGTGGAAGCCGAACACGGCGATGGCGCGCGCCAGCGCGTCGATGCGGTGGCTGGCCAGCGCCTGGCCGTGGTGCGCGCGAAGAGAGTCGATCACCACCTGGATGTCGGCGCCGAAGGCCTCGGCGCTGTCATAGGGCTCCGCCGGCGCCACCGGGCGGCGGGTCGCGGCATGTCCGCTCAGCGCCTTGCAGGTGGCGGCCAGGCGCGCGTAGATGCCGATCAGCGCGCGCCGGTAGGGCTCGTCGGCGCGATGCTCGGAATGGTCGGGCGAGCGCTCGGCCAGCGCCAGCAGTTCCGGGCTGGCATCGACCATCAGCATCGACATCGACAACTCGGCGCCGAGCGCGTGGACTTCGTCCAGGTACCAATCCAGGATCAGCTGCGCCTGCTGGCCGGCGGCGTGCGCCAGGGTCTCGGCGGTCACGTTGGGGTTGCCGTCGCGGTCGCCGCCGATCCAGGAACCCATCTGCAGGAACGGCGCCAGCGGCGCGGCCTGGGTGCCCGAAGCGCCGTTGGCACCCTTGCGCTTGCGCGTGGCCGGGAATACCGCGGCGATGTCTTCTTCCAGCTCGCTCATCAGCTGCGGGATGCCGCGCAGGAAAGTGGTGCGGTAGTACGACAGCGCGTTTTCGATCTCGTCGGCCACCGTCAGGCGCGCGTCGCGCAGCATGCGGGTCTGCCACAGCGTGGTGACCTTGGCGCGCAGCTGGGCGGTGTTGTGCTCGCGCTCGCGCGCGGTCATGGGCAGGTCGCGCTCGGCCAGCAGACGGGCGATCTCGCGTTCGGCGTCGAGGATGCTCTTGCGCTGGACTTCGGTCGGGTGCGCGGTCAGTACCGGCACGATCAGCGCCTCGTCCAGGAACTTGCGCAGCTGCTTGCCGGTGACGCCGGCGGCGTCGATCTTTTCCAGCGCATGCTGCAGGCTGCCGTCCTGCGGCGGCGAGCCGGCCAGCGCATGCACGCGGCGGCGGCGGTTGTGGTGCTGGTCCTCGGCGATATTGGCCAGGTGCGAGAAATAGCTGAAGGCGCGCACCACCTGGTTGGTCTGGTCGCGCGACAGGCGCTTGAGCAGCCGGTCCAGCTCGGCGCCGGCGGCGCGGTCGTTCTCGCGGCGGAAGCGCACCGCGGTCTGGCGGATGGTCTCGACCACCTCGAAGGCGGCATCGCCTTCCTGCTCGCGCAGGCAGTCGCCCAGCAGCCGGCCCAGGAAGCGGATGTCCTCGCGCAGCGGCACGTCCTTATCGGCGGTGCGAGCGGTGCGGCGGGCGGGGGCGGCGGCGATGGTGGTTCCGTTGCTCGACACGATCGAAAGTCTGGGCTTGGGGGAGCGCTTGGCTGCGCGGGGGGCGGGGCGGGGCGGTTTGGCGCTGGTTGCGCCGCTTGCGTCACCTTTTGCGGCGGCCGAATCCTTGGCGGCCGCAGCGGTCTTCCGACCATTGGGCCGCGCAGCATGCTGCGTCATGCAATCTCCTCTTGCTTCTCTAAGCTTATCTAATGGTGCGGAGGGGCGATTGGGGCGCGTGCTACCATTGACGCATGTCGTCCGCCACCCCGTCTTCCGCTACCGCTGTCGTGTCTCGCAACCTTCCGCAAAAGCTCGTCATTGCCTCCCGAGAGAGCCGTCTGGCGCTGTGGCAGGCAGAACATGTGCGTGCTGCATTGCAACAATACTATCCCGCGTGCGACGTGTCCATTCTTGGCATGACCACGCGCGGAGACCAGATTCTAGACCGTACGCTGTCGAAAGTCGGCGGCAAGGGTCTGTTTGTCAAAGAACTGGAGTTCGCGATGGACGAAGGCCGGGCCGACCTCGCGGTGCATTCGCTCAAGGATGTGCCGATGGAGCTGCCCCCGGGCTTCACCCTGGCCGCGGTGATGGAGCGCGAAGACCCGCGCGACGCGCTGGTGTCGTCCACGTATGCGTCGCTGGACGAGATGCCGGCCGGCACCGTGGTCGGCACCTCCAGCCTGCGCCGCGAAGCCGCTTTGCGCAGCCGCTACCCGCATCTGGTGGTCAAGCCGCTGCGCGGCAACCTGGACACGCGGCTGGGCAAGCTCGATCGCGGCGAGTATGCCGCCATCATCCTGGCTGCCGCGGGCCTGAAGCGGCTTGGGCTGGGCAATCGCATCCGCGCGCTGATCCCGACCGAGACTTCGCTGCCGGCCGCGGGGCAGGGCGCGCTGGGGATCGAGACCCTTTCCACCCGCCCCGAGCTGGCCGAATGGCTGGCGCCGCTGAACCACCAGCCGACCGCGCTGGCCGTGAGCGCCGAGCGCGCGGTGTCGCGCCGGCTGGGCGGCTCCTGCCAGGTTCCGCTGGCAGCGCAC
>JABFVP010000507.1 GCA_013362725.1 Cupriavidus sp. | reverse complement strand
GCCGATATTGGTCAGCCGGCGCCGGTTGACCGGATCGTTGCCGGCGGCGATCAGCAGCCGGTTGGCCTCGTCGACCTCGCGCTGCTTTTCCTCCAGGTAGTCGTGCAGCAGGCGGAAGCGCATCAGCGCGTGGACTTCGCGGTCTTCCAGGAAGCGCACGCTGCCGGCATCCAATCGCAAGGTGCGCTTGATCCGGCGCGCGCCGGACTCGAACATCTGGCGGTAGTTGCGATAGCTCTCCGAGAACAGCTTGTAGGTCGGCACCGTGGTCACGGTGTTGTCCCAGTTCTGCACCTTGACCGTATGCAGCGCGATGTCCTTGACGTAGCCGTCGGCGTTGCACTGTGGCATTTCGATCCAGTCGCCGATGCGCAGCATGTCGTTGGAGGTCAGCTGCGTGCTCGCCACCAGCGACAGCAGCGTGTCCTTGAACACCAGCAGCAGCACCGCCGACAGCGCACCCAGGCCGGACAGCATCCACAGCGGCGAGCGGTTGATCAGGATCGACAGCACCAGCACCGCGCACACCAGTCCCAGCCCTAGCCGGCCGACCTGGATATAGCCCTTGATCGAACGCGTCTGCGCCCGGCGGCTGCTCGCGTACACGTCCTGCCAGGCGCCCAGCACGCCGCCGAGCATCAGGAAGAAGCACACCCACAGGCTGGCATGCGCGAGGCGCTCGATCGCCAGCGCATAGCGGCCCATGTGCGGCACCTCGCCGATGCCAACGGTGATCACCGCAAAGCCCACCGCGTAGCCGAAACGCCGGTAGGCGCGATGGCGGGTCAGGGCCGTGCTCCAGGGGGTCTTGCCCCACACCTTCAGCAGCCGGTGGGCGATGCGCGACATCACATGGCCGAACAGCCATTGCGCCAGCGCGGCGATCAGGCAAAGCGCGACCAGGTACAGCGCGATCTGCGCCCACGGGTGGGTGGGAATACGTTGCTGGAACAGCTCCAGCAGGGCATCGAAATTCATGGCGGGGCGACTCTGGCCTTTGGCTTGGCCAGATAGTGTACCGAACGCGCCCGCCTTCCCTGCATGCCGTGCGGATGCGGACTAGGCCGGCAGCAGCTTGAGCCCGCCGATGCCGACGAAGATCAGCCCGATCAGCACCAGCCGCAGCGGCGAAGCGCTCTCGCCCAGGAACACGATGCCGATCAGCGTCACGCCGATCGCGCCGATGCCGGTCCAGATCGCATAGGCCGTCCCCACCGGCAGGTGCCGCAGGGCGGCGCTAAGCAGGTAGATGCTGGCCAGCGCGGCGCCGATGCCCAGCGCCGTCGGGCCCAGGCGGGTCCAGCCGTCGGTATGTTTGAGCGCCAGCGCCATCACGATCTCGATCAGCCCGGCCAGCAGCAGCAGCGTCCACGCCATTGCCATGTTTTCCTCCCTGTGCTCAGCGCGCGCCGGGCACCCATTGCCGGCCACGCCCAGCCACTGTAGGCTGTGCGGATCCGCACGGGAACTGGCCAATCTTGCAAAGGAATTATGCAAACATGCAGGAAGCAGACTGGGACGACCTGAAGTACTTCCTCGCCGTGGGCCAGTCCGGCTCGCTGGCCGGCGCGGCGCGCGCGCTGCACGTCAACCACTCGACGGTGTTGCGCCGGCTGGCGCGGCTGGAACACGCCCTGGGCACGCTGCTGTTCGAGCGCCATGCCACCGGCTACGCCATGACCGCGGCCGGCGAGGCGCTGGCGCAACGGCTGGCCGGAGTGGGTGAACAGATCGATGCGGCGCAGCGCCAGTTGTCCGGCCTCGACCGCCAGCTGAGCGGCCCGTTGCGCGTGACCACCACCGACACCCTGCTCGGCGCTCTGCTGATGCCGCTGTTTGCCGAATTCCGCGCGCAGCATCCGCGCATCCAGCTGCAGCTGGTCGTCAACAACAGCTTCCTCAGCCTGAGCCGGCGCGAGGCCGACGTGGCGATCCGCCCGGCCAACACGCCGCCGGAATACCTGGTGGGCCGCCGCATCGGCCGGCTGCAAACGGCGCCATACGCGGCGCGCAGCTACCTGCGGCAGCTCGGGCTGCCAGCCACGGCGGACAGCCCCGCGCTGGCGGACTGGCCGGCCTATGACTGGGTGGTGCCGGATGAAGCCCTGTCGCACCTGGCCCAGGCGCGCTGGATCCGCGAGCACGTGCCGGAGCCCCGCCGCGCGGTCAGCGCCGACAGCCTGGTGGCGATGGCGGACGCTGTAAGGCATGGCATGGGCGCCGGCATGCTGCTGTGCCTGCTGGCAAACGACGATCCGGCGCTAGTGCGCCTGGCCCCACCCGATACCGCCATGGACACCGACCTGTGGGTGCTGACCCACCCCGACCTGCGCCACAGCGCGCGCGTGCGGGTGCTGGGGGATTTCCTGCATGAACGGCTCGGGCAAGGCAAGTGGCTGGCGGGATGAGGCAACGGCGCGGCGCGCTCACGCCGCCGGCGCATACATCTCCAGCAGTTGCTCATCCGTAAAGCCCCACTCCGCCGCGTTCTCGAACGCCACCACGGTCTCGTCGCCATGGCGCAGGTCGATCAGCTCGGTCGGCACGGGCCGCGACTGCGACACCGAGTAGAACGCCATCACCTTGGGCCGCAGTGGGTCGGCGTCATGCTGCGCGCACACCACTGCCAGCCGGTTCGAGCGCAGCCGCAGCACGGTGCCGAGCGGATAGATGCCGACGGTGCGCGAGAAGGCCTTGAACACGCGCCGGTCGAACAGCGTGTCGACGCGCACCGCCATGTATTCCATGGCGCGGGCCGGCGACCATGGCTGGTGCCCGGGATGGCTGGCGGTCAGCGTATCGTAGGTATCGCAGATCGCGCCGATCCGGGCGTGCACGCTCAGTTCATGCCCGACCAGGCCAAACGGGAAGCCGCGTCCGTCGACGCGCTCATGGTGGTGGACGCAGACATCGAGCGGGATATTGGAATAGAGCCGGGCTTCGTTGAGGATGCGGTAGCCGGCGGAGGGATGGCGGCGGTAGGCCTCCTCCTGCCCGGGCGTGCGCTCGCCGGCGCGGACGTTGGTGGCGCCGGGCACGGTCAGCTTGCCGATGTCATGCACCAGGCCGGCCAGGCCCAGCTCGCGCACCTCGTCGTCGGGCAGGCCCAGGGTGCGGCCGACCGCGATCATCAGCGCGCAGACCGCGAACGCATGCAGGTAGTTGTCGTCGCCGCGCGCCTTGAGCCGCGCCAGCGCCAGCAGCGCCTGCCCATGGCGCGACAGCGAGCGCGAGGCGGCGTCGACCAGCAGCAGCGCGCCGCTGACCTCCAGCGCCCGCCCCATGCGCACGTCGGTAAACATCGAGCCGATCACTGCCTTGCCGGACTGCAGCAGTTCGCGCGCGTGCACGATCTCGGCTTCGAGCGTGGTGGCTGGTGCCCCGTCAGCCTGGCCACCGGCACTGGGCGCAGGCTGGGCCGAGGCAATGGCAGAGGCTGCGTCGGCCGCTTCCTCCGGCGCCGGCAAATTGCGGCCCTTCAGGATATCGATCCAGACTTCGCGCACGCCCGCCGACCGGATCTGCCGCACCTGCTCCTCGCTGGCGACCAGGAAGCGCGCGCGCCAGAATGGATGGTTGATCCAGGGCCCGCCCAGCCTGGCGACGAACATCCCGACCTGCAATTGCTCCGACCCAATGCGTCTCAGCATGCGCCAACCTCTCGGATGATGGTTTTCTTGTTGTCGTTCAGGCTATCGGCACAGGCTGGCATAACTTGAGCGCCGGACACAGCCGCAGGAACCGCGCCGCGCACCCTTGTCAAGCGCCGCCCGAATGCCCGGACGGCGCCGTCGGGCATTGCCGGCGCGGCCATGGCCGCCGCTACAATGGCTGGCCCAGTGCTCACAGACGCCAGCCAGTCGCCCCCGTTCACCCATGTCCGGAACGTACACGCTAGTCGGCATCGCCCGTGCCAAGACCCACCGCCGCGACGCGCTGGTCTCCCAGCTCACCGCCCTGCGCTCGCGCGGGCTGACCGAGCCCGGCTGCCTGGACTACCACGTCGGGCAGGACGCCGAGGACGCACGGGTATTCGTCATCTACATGGTCTGGGACTCCAAGCGCGCACTCGAATCGCACTTGAACCGCCCGTATATGCGCGATTTCCACGCCGCGCGCGCCGACTTCGTCGAAGGCGATTTCAGCTTCCGCTGGCTCAACGCGGCCTGAGCGCGCCGGCCCATTGCCGGTCCATTGAGGGCCCGGCGCAAGGCGCCATCCCGGTCACTTCCCGCCCTGCCCGCTTGTCATTGCCGCCACACCGATCTATCACTCAAGGTGACGCCCGCCACGGGCGCGGCAGGAGGGCACCATGGAAGTCAGGGATGGATTTGCCGGCACCATCGGCCACACGCCGCTGATCCGGCTGGCCGGCCTCAGCGCCGACACCGGCTGCGACATCTACGGCAAGGCGGAATTCCTCAATCCCGGCGGCTCGGTCAAGGACCGTGCGGCGCTTTACATCATCCGCGACGCCGAGCGGCGCGGGCTGCTGAAGCCGGGCGGCACGGTGATCGAAGGCACGGCCGGCAATACCGGCATCGGCCTGGCACACCTGTGCGCGGCGCGCGGCTACCGCTGCATCGTGGTGATTCCCGACACGCAATCGCCGGAAAAGATGGAGCGGCTGCGCATGCTGGGCGCCGAGGTGCGCGCGGTACCGGCCAAGCCCTATGCCGATCCCCACAACTACCAGAAGATTGCCGGCCGGCTCGCCGACGAGACCGATAACGCGATCTGGGCCAACCAGTTCGACAACCTCGCCAACCGCCAGGCCCACTACGAGACCACCGGCCCCGAGATCTGGCAGGCCACCGCCGGCCATATCGACGCGTTCACCTGCGCCACCGGCACCGGCGGCTCGCTGGCGGGCATCGCGCGCTGCCTGAAGGAACACAAGCCGGGCGTGCGCATCGTGCTGGCCGACCCGCACGGCAGCGGCCTGTACCACTTCGTCAAGCACCGCGAGGTCAAGGCGGAAGGCAGCTCGATCACCGAAGGCATCGGCTCCAGCCGCGTCACCGCCAACCTGCAGGACACGCCCATCGACGATGCCGTGCGCATCGACGACCAGACCTGCGTCGACATGGTCTACCGGCTGCTGCGCGAGGAAGGGCTGTTCGTGGGCGGCTCGTCCGGCATCAACGTCGGCGCCGCGGTGGCGCTGGCGCGCGAGATGGGGCCGGGGCACACCATCGTCACGCTGCTGTGCGACCGTGGCGACCTGTATATGGGACGGCTGTTCAATGAGGCGTGGCTGCAGGGCAAGGGGCTGCAGCCGATTCCGTTCCGTCGGGCCAGCCCTGCCGGATAACGCCCGGGCTAGGCCGCCTTCAGCCGCCGCCACAGCGTGGTGGGGCTGATGCCGAGGATATGGCAGGCGGCGGTCCGGTCGCCGCCGCACTCTTCCAGCACGCGCCGGATATGGTCGACCTCGCTCGATTGCTTGACGCGTGCCAGAGAGCGGCGCGCGCGCCCGGCCGGCGCCGCCACTGCGGTTTCGGAGCCGGCCGCGGGCGCAGTGGC
>JABFVP010000629.1 GCA_013362725.1 Cupriavidus sp. | reverse complement strand
CCCCGCCCGACCCTCAACGCGCCGCGTGCGCTATCGCACCAACGGCGACCCGATAGAACAGAATTCCAATAAATCACGCTTTAGAGGAATGGGATTACAATTCCAGCCTGCCTGGAAGGACAACTCGCATGCCTGTGCTACCGCCGGTCCCTATCATGAATAGACAAGAACAAGCCGACGAAGCCCGCCATGACGACCGCCTCCTCCCTTACTGCATCCCCGCTTGCCGCCGCGCGCCAGGCCGGCGCCCCGCTCGACCGGCTCGCGCTCGACCTCGCCGACATCTTCAGCAACAGCGCGCGCCTGGTTGCCAGCCACATCGCGCAGCACCTGCCCGACACCGAAACGCTGCTGGCGGGGTTACCGCCGGGTGCCTTGCTGGGCGCGGCCGACACCTATACCCGGCACCTGGTCTACGGCGATCCGCTGGAGCGCTTTTCGGCCATGGTGCTGGTATGGCGCCCGGGCCAGGCCAGCCCGGTGCATGGCCACCGCACCTGGTGCGCCTACCGCGTGCTGCGCGGCACGCTGACCGAGCAGCACTACCGGTGGGATCCCGCCAGCCGGCACGCGCACCATGCCAACACCGTCACGCGCAGCGCGGGCGACACCTTCAGCGTGCCGGGCGGCCTGCAGCATATCCACGCGCTCGGCAACGCCAGCGACGAGATCGCGGTTTCCCTGCATCTCTACGGGGTCAGCCGCGACCATATTGCGACCGGCGTGAACCTGCTGGTGCCCGCCGACGCCGAGCCGCCCCGCGGCGCGCCGGGTGCGGGCGCTCTCACTCCTACTGACCGCCACGCGCCATGGACCGCTACGACAAACAGATCCTCGCCCTGCTGCAGGAAGACGCCACCCTGCCGGTGGCGGAAATCGGCGAGCGGGTCGGCCTGAGCTCGACGCCGTGCTGGCGCCGCATCCAGAAGCTGGAGGAAGCCGGCCTGATCCGCAAGCGCGTGGCGCTGCTCGACGCTGCCAAGCTCAACGCCGGGGTCACGGTGTTCGTCTCAGTCCGCACCAGCCAGCACAACGTGAAATGGCTCAAGCAGTTCCACGGACTGGTGTCGTCGATCCCGGAAGTGACCGAGTTCTATCGCATGGCGGGCGATACCGACTACCTGCTGCGCGTGGTGGTGCCCGATATTGCCGCGTACGACCGCGTCTACAAGAAGCTGATCCAGGGCGCCGAGCTGGCCGACGTCAGCTCCAGCTTCGCGATGGAGCAGATCAAGTACACCACCGCGCTGCCGCTCGACTATGCCTGAGGCGGCACTTGGCCGGCGGTAGCGTAGCGGCCGCGCCCGCCGGCCCTTGCAATTGCCGCCATGGCAGCGGCTTGCGCCGCGCTTTTCAGCGCATCCTGTTGCAAATACCCCGCATTCCGGCAGACTAGCCGCCACGCATTCCGGGCCCGGAACCTGCTGCGACGCAGCAATGGCTGTAGAATATGCGGCCCCTATTTCAAACGGCCGCGGCGTGCGGTTATCCGCCCCCGCCCCCGCCGAACCCCACGCGAGCCTTGACAGCAGGTTGGAATCACGCGCGCCCTCGTGCGCACTGCCGTCGACACGCGATGCACGAAGGAAACAGCAGTCAATGACAAGTGGCGCACAACGAACGGCAGCCAAAGCACGAGCAGCAGCAGTCAAGGACACCGGCCACGCCAGCCCGGCCGCGGCACACACTGATCCGACGGCCGAAGCCGCCGCGCGCAGCCAGCAGCTGCGCGCGCTGATCCAGCTCGGCAGGCAGCGCGGCTACCTGACGCACGCGGACATCAGCGACCACCTGCCCGAGAACTTCACGGATACGGCCGCGATGGAAAGCATCGTCGGCACCTTCGCCGAGATGGGCGTGAAGATCTACGAGCAGACCCCGGACGCCGAGACCCTGCTGCTCAGCGACGGCCCGGTGGTGGCCTCCGACGAGCAGGCCGAAGAGGAAGCCGAGGTCGCGCTGGCCACGGTCGATTCCGAGTTCGGCCGCACCACCGACCCGGTGCGCATGTACATGCGCGAAATGAGCTCGGCCACGCTGCTGACGCGCAAGCAGGAAGTCGAGATCGCCAAGCGCATCGAGGAAGGCCTGAACAACATGGTCCACGCGATCTCGGCGTGCCCGTTCACCGTCGCCACCATCCTCGAGCTGTCGGCCAAGGTCGCCGCCAACGAGATCGGCATCGACGACGTGGTCGACGGCCTCAGCGACGAGACCATCGCCGAGCCGGCCGCCGCCGCCGCGGATGACGCCGACGACAGCAGCCTCGACAGCACCGACGAGTCCGACGAAGACGACGACGACAGCGCCGATGAGGGCAGCAGCGGCCAGCAAAGCGCCGAAGCCGACCTGGCGCGGCTGCGCGACGAGTGCATGAAGCGCTTTGCGCGCGTCGCCGAGCAGTTCGAGCGCATGCGCGCCGAAAGCGAAGCCGGGCGCGCCGCCGCACCGGCCTTTGCCGCCGCGCGCGACGCGGTGCGCGAAGAGCTGCGCACGATCCGCTTTACCGCCCGCACCATCGAGCGCCTGTGCGCCAACGTCCAGGGCATGGTCGACGAGGTGCGCGCGATCGAGCGCCAGGTGGTGCAGCTGCTGGTCGAACGCTGCGGCATGGAGCGCGAAGACGTGATCGCGCGCTTCCCCGGCAACGAGACCAACCTGGCCTGGGGCCAGGGCCTGGCCGCCGAAGGCCGCCCCTACAGCGCCGCGGTCGCGCGCGCGCTGCCGGACCTGGAAGCGCACCAGCAGAAGCTGATCGACATCCAGGCCCGCGCGGCACTGTCGCTGGCCGAACTGAAGGCGGTCAACCGCAAGATGCTGGCCGCCGAGCGCCAGATGCGCCAGGCCAAGCACGAGATGACGCAGGCCAACCTGCGCCTGGTGATCTCGATCGCCAAGAAATACACCAACCGCGGCATGCAGTTCCTGGACCTGATCCAGGAGGGCAACATCGGCCTGATGAAGGCGGTCGACAAGTTCGAATACCGCCGCGGCTGGAAATTCTCGACTTACGCCACCTGGTGGGTGCGCCAGGCGGTCACGCGCGCCATCGCCGACCAGGCCCGCACCATCCGCGTGCCGGTGCACATGATCGAGCAGATCAACAAGCTCAACCGCCTGTCGCGCGAGATCATGCAGCAGACCGGCAAGGAACCCGATCCGGCGGTGCTGGCCGAGCGCCTCGACATGACCGAGGACAAGGTGCGCTCGATCATGAAGATCGCCAAGGAGCCGGTGTCGATGGAGACCCCGGTGGGCGAGGACGGCGACACCAGCCTGGGCGACATGATCGCCGACTCGGACACCGCCACGCCCGCCGACGCCGCGCTGCAGGCCGGCCTGCGCGCGGTGGTGCGCGAGATGCTCGACGAGCTGTCGCCGCGCGAAGCCAAGGTGCTGCGCATGCGTTTCGGCATCGACATGTCGACCGACTACACGCTGGAAGAAGTCGGCAAGCAGTTCGACGTCACGCGCGAGCGCATCCGCCAGATCGAAAGCAAGGCGATGAAGAAGCTGCGGCATCCCAGCCGCGCGGACCAGTTGATCACCTATCTGCGCGACGCCTGAGCGGTCCTCCGCATCCGCGCACAGAGGAGTGTTATCCATGCCTGACCCGAACCTCTCTTTCCTTGGCAGGCTCTCGCTTGCCATGGGCACGTTCTTCGCGATCCTTGGCAACCGCGAGCTGGCCGCCGGCATCAAGCGCCTGCGCGCGGGCGAAACCGCTGCGCAGGCGGCCCCGGCCCCGGTGACGGCACCCGCGCCCGCGCCGGTTGCCGAGCCCGCGCCCGCGCTGAAGGAAGCCAGCCCCGTGGCCGCGCTGCAATTGCTCGGACTGCTGCAGCGCGATGCCCGCTTTGTCGACTTCGTCGAGGAAGACATCGCGCGCTATGCCGACGCCGAGATCGGCGCCGCCGCGCGCCTGGTGCACGATGGCTGCCGCGCGGTGCTGCGCGAGCATTTCACCATCCGCCCGGTGCGCGAGGAGGCCGAGGGCAGCCGCGTGACGCTGGCCGACGGCTTCGACGCCAGCGCGATCCGCCTGACCGGCAACGTGGTCGGCAGCGCGCCGTTCCATGGCGCCATCAGCCATCGCGGCTGGAAGGTCGAGGAGGTGCGCCTGCCGCGCCTGGCCGAGCGCCACGACGCCAGCGTGATCGCCCCCGCCGAGGTGGAGCTATGAGCGAGGACCGCTATGCCATCGGCCAGGCCCGCTACGCCATCGGCATCGACCTGGGCACCACCCACAGCGCGGTCTCCTACGTCGACCTGGCCGCCAGCGATGGCGAGAACACCAGCCAGCGCGTGCTGCCGATCGCGCAGCTGACCGCGCCCGGCGCGGTCGAGGACCTCGACCTGCTGCCCTCGTTCCTGTACCTGCCGCACGAAAGCGAACTGGCCCCGGGCGACCTGAACCTGCCGTGGAGCGCCGCGCGCGACTTCGCGGTCGGCGAGATGGCGCGCAGCCGCGGCGCGGGCACGCCGATCCGGCTGGTATCCAGCGCCAAGAGCTGGCTGTGCCATCCCGGCGTCGATCGCCGCGCGGCGATCCTGCCCGCCGACGCGCCGCCCGAAGTGCCGCGCGTATCGCCGCTGGAGGCTTCGGTACGCTACCTGACGCACCTGCGCGAAGCGTGGGACCAGGCCCATCCCGACGCGCCCTTCGGCGAGCAGGACGTCACCGTGACCATCCCGGCCTCGTTCGACCCGGCCGCGCGCGAGCTGACCGCCGAAGCCGCCGCGGCGGCCGGCTATGCCCGCATGACCCTGCTCGAGGAGCCGCAGGCCGCGCTCTACAGCTGGATCCAGAAAAGCGCCGGCCAGTGGCGCAAGCAGGTCAAGGTCGGCGACATCATCCTGGTGGTCGATGTCGGCGGCGGCACCACCGACCTGTCGCTGATCGCCGTGATCGAGCGCGACGGCAACCTGGAGCTGCATCGCATCGCGGTCGGCGACCACATCCTGCTGGGCGGCGACAACATGGACCTGGCGCTGGCCCACGTGGTAGCGCGCAAGCTGGCGGCGCAGGGCACGCAGGCCGATCCATGGCAGCTGCGCGCGCTGACCTACGCCTGCCGCGCCGCCAAGGAAACGCTGCTGACCGACCCCGCCACCGATGCCGTGCCGCTGGTCGTGCCCAGCCGCGGTTCGAAGCTGATCGGCGGCTCGATCCGCACCGAGCTGACCCGCGCCGAACTGACCCAGACCATCCTCGAAGGCTTCTTCCCGCAAGTCGACGCCGCGGCGCGTCCCGTTACCCGGGCCCGCGCCGGCCTGACGCAGCTGGGCCTGCCCTACGCGCAGGACGCGGCCATCACGCGCCACCTGGCGGCGTTCCTGGGCCGGCAAGCGGGCGCGCTGGCCGAGATCGAAGGCCTGCAGGCCGCGCAGCCGGAAGGCGCCAGCTTCCTGCGCCCCACCGCCGTGCTGTTCAACGGCGGCGTGTTCAAGTCGGGCCTGCTGGTCGAGCGCATCCTGCAGACGCTCAACGGCTGGCTCGCGGCCGAGGGCGCGGCGCCGGCGCGCCT
>JABFVP010000527.1 GCA_013362725.1 Cupriavidus sp. | reverse complement strand
ACTACGCTCCATGCCGCGCCTGCGGCGAACCCGGCGGCCGCCAGCGGCGCCGCCCACTTCCTACCCTGTCGACGAGGACCACCATGCCCCATCCGACCCTGCGCACCATCGCCGGCGCGCCGGCCCGCACCGCCATCGAAGCCGGCAGCACCGCCGTGCTGGTGATCGATTTCCAGAACGAGTATTTCAGCGGCAAGCTGCCGATTCCCGACGGCCCCAGCGCCCTTGGCAACGCGCGGCGCCTGGTCGACCACGCGGATGCCGCCGGCATGCCCGTGTTCCACATCCAGCATGTCACCCCGGCGGGCAGCCCGGTGTTCGCCGAGCACGGCGCCACCGTCGCCTTCCACGCAGACCTGCAGCCGGCGCCGCACCACACCGTGGTGCAGAAGACTTCGGTCAGCGCCTTCCCGACCACCGACCTGGACCAGCGCCTCAAGGCGGCCGGCATCAAGACCCTGATCATCACCGGGCTGATGACCCACGCCTGCGTCAGCGGCGCGGCGCGCGACGCGGTGCCGCTGGGATACGGCGTGATCGTGGCGGCCGACGCCTGCGCCACGCGCGACCTCGATACCGCGGCCGGCACGATCGCGCACCAGGACCTGCACCGTGCCGCGCTGGCCGCGCTTGACGACACCTTCGGCGATATCCTGACCACCGGGCAGGTGCTGATGCTGCCGCTGGCCTGAGCGGGCCAGGCCCCATTGCCGCAGGCCGCGTGGTTCAGCGGCCGGCTGCGCCGACGATGGCGTGCGCCGCGGCCACCATGGCCTCTGACGATTCCAGCGCGCGCGCCGGATCGTCGCGCTTGCGCACGGCGGCGGCGCTGGTCGCGCGCGCGGCGCCGTCGGGACTGGCGGAGAACTTCACCACGGTCAGCCCCCTGGCGGGATTGATGTAGATCTTCTGGCCGAAGCGGCCGCTGGCCTCGATGCTGCCGTCGCCGTCGTTGCGCTGGAACCAGTAGTTGCGATAGCCGTAGCCGTCGCGGCCCGCGGTGGTGTTGCCGCGCGCTTTGGGAATGTCGGCGCAGCGGCCGCCTTCAGACCGCCAGGCGCGCTTGCGGCCGCTCCCGCCTGACCACGCCCAACGAGAACATCGACAGCCCGGCAATCAGTGCCGGCACGCCGATCCACGCGAACAGCGCGGGCATGCCAAGGCCCATCGACAGCATGGTGGCGCCGCCGACCGAGCCCACCACCGAGCCCATCCGGCCCACGCCGTTGGCCCAGCTGACGCCGGTGGCGCGGCAGTCGGTCGGATAGAAGCTGGCCGACAGCGCATTGGCGCCCACCTGCGAGCCCGAGATGCAGAAGCCCGCGACAAACACCGCCACGCCCGCGGCCACCGGCTCGGCGGCAACGCTGCCCACCGCGGCAATGCCCAGCGCCGCCAGCGCATAGCTGGTGGCCAGCACATGGTGCGGGTTGAACCGGTCCATCAGCCACCCCAGCGCGATCGCGCCGGCCGTGCCGCCCACCTGGAACATGGTCGTCACCAGCGCCGCGGTGCGCAGCGAATGGCCGGTGCCGCGCAGCAGCGTCGGCAGCCAGCTCGACAGCAGGTAGATCACCAGCAGGCTCATGAAGAACGTCAGCCAGAACAGCAGCGTGCCGCGCAGCAACTCGGGGCGGAACAGGTGCCACACCGGCGAGGTCGTGGCGCGCTGTTCGCTGACCGCGAAGCTGGCGCTGCGCAAGTCTTCATGCGGGGCGATCTTCCGCAGCGTGGCGACGATGCGCTCGCGCGACTTGCCGGTCATCACCAGGTAGCGCACCGATTCCGGCAGCAGCCATACCAGCGCCACCGCCAGCCCCAGCGGCAGCACGCCGCCGGCGAACAGCACCGAGCGCCAGCCGAAGGCGTCGATCAGCCCCGCCGACGCCAGTCCGCCCAGCGCCGAGCCCAGCGTGAAGCCGCAGAACATGGTCGTGACCAGGAACGAACGCCGCTTCTCCGGGCAGAACTCCGAGGTCAGCGTGATCGCATTGGGCATGGCCCCGCCCAGCCCCAGGCCGGTGATAAAGCGCAGCAGCACCAGCGTCCACAGGTCCGGCGACCACGCCGACGCCAGGCTGGCGGCGCCGAAGCACAGCACCGACAGCACCAGCACGCTCTTGCGGCCAAACCGGTCCGCCAGCGGGCCGAACAGGAAGGCGCCGGCCATCAGGCCGCCCAGTCCGGCGCCGAACAGCGGCGCCAGCCGGGCCGGCGTCAGTTGCCATTCGGCGCGGATGGCGGGCGCGATAAAGCCGATCGCTGCGGTATCGAAGCCGTCGACGGCGACGATCAGGAAGCACAGGACGACGATGGTCACCTGGACCGCCGACAGCGGCTGGCGGTCGATGAACGCGGTAACGTTGAGCGGTTGGCTGGCAGGCATGGTGTCTCCTCCTTGTTGCCAGGTTTGGGGCGAGTGAGGGCCAGCGGCTTCATCGGCCGCCAGCTCGATGCAAATGTTTTCAGCGCGGAAAGAACGCCGCGCTCAGCGGCTTACAGCCAGGGCGTCGCGCTCAGGCACTTGTCGGCGCGCCAGCCGTGCAGCCATTGCAGCGCGTCGTAGAACTGCGCCTGGGTGCGGCCGGTCCACAGGCTGTTGCGCACCAGGCGGTCGACGCCCTTGGCGTGGTAGACGCGGCCCATGTCGCGCGCGGCATAGAGCACGCGCGCGGTGCGCGGGATGCGGACCTGCTCGTACAATTCGAAGGCCGCGGCAAAGTCGCGGTCGGCGGCCTGCACCGCCGCGCCCAGCGTGACCGCATCCTCCAGCGCCTGGCAGGCGCCCTGCGCCACGTACTGGGTCATGGGATGCGCGGCATCGCCGAGCAGCGTGGCGCGGCCGAAGCTCCAGCGCTCGACCGGGTCGCGGTCGGCGGTGGCCCAGCGCTTCCATGAGGTCGGACGGTCCAGCATCTGGTGCGGCAGCGGGTGGATGCCCTCGAAGTACGACAGCACTTCTTCCTTGCTGCCCTCGCGCACGCCCCAGGTTTCCTGCTCGCGGCTGTGGAAGGTCACCACCAGGTTGTATTGCTTGCCGCCGCGCAGCGGGTAGTGCACCAGGTGGCAGTGCGGGCCGGCCCACACCACCGGCGCGTTGACCTGCAGGTCCTGCGGCATGTCGGCCACGTCACCAGCGCGATGCGCACGCGGTACGAGGTGGAGCTGTTGAAGAAGCTGTAGAGCTGCATGATTCGGCTTGCCTGGGTTCAGACCACGCGCACGGTCAGTTCGCCCAGGCCGTCGACGCCGGTGACCATGGTGTCGCCGGCCTTGACCGCGCCCACGCCCTCGGGCGTGCCGGTGAAGATCACGTCGCCCGGTTCCAGCCGGAAGAACTGCGACAGGTAGGCCACGGTCTCGGCCACCGACCAGATCAGGTGCGACACATCGCTGCGCTGCTTCGTTTCGCCATTGACCGTCAGCCAGATGCCGGCCTGCTGCGGATGGCCGATATCACTGGCACGGTGGATCGGGCCGACCGGCGCCGAGGCGTCGAAGGCCTTGCCGATTTCCCACGGGCGGCCCATCTCGCGCATCTTCATCTGCAGGTCGCGGCGCGTCATGTCGAGACCGACGGCGTAGCCCCACACGTGCTCGAGCGCCTGCCCGACGGGGATGTCCGAGCCGCCCTTGCCGATCACGGCGACCAGCTCGGCCTCGTAGTGGTAGTTTTGCGTCTGCACCGGGTACGGCAGCTCGAGCGTGGTGCCGGCCTGCACCGGCACGATGGCGTCGGCCGGCTTGCAGAAGAAGAACGGCGGCTCGCGCTCGGGATCGAAGCCCATTTCGCGGGCGTGGGCGGCGTAGTTGCGGCCGACGCAGTAGACGCGGCGCACGGCGAACCGGTCATCGCTGCCGGCAACGGGAATGGCAACGGTGGCGGGAGGGGTAAAGACGTAGGACATGGTGAGGCTTCCAGTGATTTGGCAGGTCGGCGCCGGCCCGGCAGTGCCGGATGGCACCGCCGGGCAGCGGCTTGGCCGGGGTTGCCGGCTCAGGTGCGCGCTTCGCGCAGCAGGTTCAGCGCGGACAGCACCGGCCGGTCGGAATAGCTGAACAGCACGGCGTCTTCCAGCGCGCCGAGCTGCACCGGCGCCCACGACGGCGCCACGAACACGTCGCGCGGCTCGAACTGGAACTGCGCATCGCCGATGCGCACCGTGCCGCGCCCTTCCACCACGCTGTACACGGTGGCGTCGGTGCTGCGGTAGGTCTTGCCCTGGAAGCCGGCCGGCAGGTACTGCATGAAAGTGGCGATGGTGGGCATCGGCTAGCCGCCGGTGGCCGGGTTGACGTAGCGCAGCTTGACGCCGTCCCAGGGATCGAGCTCGCCGTTGCGGTAGAGCTGGTCCAGCGCCTCGCGCGAGCGCGCATACGGGTAGCTGAACACTGGCGAGGTGGGATCTGTCACGCGGTGCCGCACCGGCACCATGTTGTGGCCAAAGCGGGCAAAGCTGTCGCCTTCGGCGCGGGTGACCGGCTGCTGCGACTCGGGGTAGTTCTCGGCAAAGCCGGCGTCGAACTGCTGCACCAGCGGGATGTCGAGGCCGTCGAGCCATACCACGGGCTCGCCGCCGTCTTCCACGCGGGGGTTGCCATGGTCATGCCAGGTCCACGACGGCGTGATGATGTAGTCGCCGGGATGCATGGTAGTGCGCTCGCCGTTGACCGCGGTCCAGGCGCCCTTGCCTTCGACGATAAAGCGCAGCGCCGACTGCGTGTGGCGGTGGCTGGGCGCGATCTCGCCTGGCAGGATCAGCTGCAGGCCGGCGTACAGCGTCGAGGTAATGCTCGACTTGCCGGGGATGCCGGGGTTCTCCAGCACCAGCACGCGGCGCACTGCCTCCGCGGCGCTGATGATGCCGCCGGCCTGCATTACCAGCGGGCGGATCTGCGCGTACTTCCAGATCGCGGGAACGATCTGCGGCCGCGGCTGCGGCGGCACCAGGGCGTGCAGCGACTCCCACAACGGGGTCATGTGGCTGCGGCCGATTTCTTCGTAGTAGGCCTGGCGGGCCGGGTCTAGGGTGTGCTCGGACATGCTGTCTCCATAACTTTGTACAAGGCGTGCGGGAGCGCTTTGGGTGGGTGCCTGCATCACTGCGCACCGTCTGTGTTGTCGTTATACGCCCCGCCCTATAAGATCTGAAATGAAGTTTTCATCTTGTCGATACGATTTACCGTATAGGTCACGCCCCATGGATTGGACCCAAAGACTGCGCCTGCGCAACCTGCAGATGCTGCTGAGCCTGGCCGAGACCGGCAACATGAGCCAGTCCGCGGCCATGCTGAACACCACCCAGCCCGGGCTTTCCAAGTGGCTGAAGGACCTCGAGGACGACATCGGCCTGCCGCTGTTCGAGCGCCAGGCGCGCGGCCTGCGGCCCACGCCCTACGGCGAGTCGCTGATCGAGCACGCGCGCCGGATCGAGGCCCAGCTCGATACCGCGCGCGACGACATGCAGGCCCTGCGCGACGGCGGCAGCGGCATCGTGGTGGTGGGCACCTCGGGGGCCTCGGCGGCCGACACCGTACC
>JABFVP010000737.1 GCA_013362725.1 Cupriavidus sp. | reverse complement strand
TTGTATGGCGCATAGATGCGCAACTGGCGCTGGCGCCACGGCTCGTCCAGCGGCACGCGCACGAAGCGCCGCGTTCCGGCATAGGCCGCGCCGGCACTGGCCGGCAGCACGGCGATGCCCAGTCCCGCTTCCACCATGCGGCAGGCGGCCTCGAAGCTGGAAACGGTCACGCCCTGGTTGAACGGCAGGCGCAGGTTGGCCGCCTGCTCGCGCAGGTCCTGGTCGAGCGCCCCGCCAGGCTGCACCACCACCAGCGGATGCTCCAGCACCTCGGCATAGCGCAGGCGCTTGCGCCGGGCCAGCGCATGCGACGACGGCACCACCACATTGAGCGGATCGCTGGCAAAGGCCCACGATTCCAGCCCGCCCGGCGTCTTGGCCGCGACCCCGATGCCGACGTCGGCCCGGTCATCCAGGCAGGCACGCAGCGTTTCCGCGGTGGAGCGCTCGTACAGCGCGATCTCGACCAGCGGATGCGCCGCCTTGAACGCATGCAGGCGCTCCGGCAGGAACCCGATGATGGCCGACGGGCTGGCTGACACGCGCACCACCCCGGCGACCCGCTCGCCCAGGTCCTGCACTTCGCGCGCGAAGCTGGCGATGTCCTGGTTCAGCTTGCGCCCCAGTTCCAGCGCGCGGGCGCCGGCATCGGTCAGCACCACGCCGGCGGGCGAGCGCACGAACAGCACCACCCCCAGGCTGCGCTCCAGTTCCGCGATGCGCCGGCTCAGCGCCGACTGGGCGATATGCTCGGTTTCGGCCGCGCGCTTGATCGAGCCCTCGCGGGCCGCGGCCAGGAACAGCTGGATGTTGACGGGATCGATGCGGTGCATGGGTCAGTGCGCCCGGGTGGGCAGGCCGGAATGTCGCCCGATACTAACCTTGCGGCGAGCGCCGCGCATGATCACCGGGTTTACCCTGATATGTTTGGCGCAGATAGCCGCGATGCCGCATCAGCGCTTCGTGCGCGCGCGCCGGCGCCGGTACAGTGGCGCCGAAATGCCATCGGAGACCTGCATGAGCGCCATCGGGGCCACGGCCCGCATCCTGTTCCTCGCCGACTCCGCCTCGGCCATGACGGCGCAACTGCAGGGGCAGCCGATGACGCTGGCCACCGCCGGCGCGCTGCGCGACGACGTTTCCACCGACGAGATCACGCCGGTGCCGATCCTGACGCACTATGACGACGCGCTCGGCCGCTTTCCCTATACCGGCTACAAGGTCGAAGGTGTCTGCCCGGTCCCGGCCGGCGCAGTCCGCGATGGCGGCTTCGCCGTGACCGTTGCCGGCAACCGCTACGGCAAGGGCTCGTCGCGCGAGCATAGTCCGGCGGCGGAGAAGCTGGCTGGCATCCGCCTCGTCATCGCCCGCAGCTTCGAGCGCATCTATCGCCAGAATGCGGACAACATTGGCCTGTTCACTTCCACCGACTTCAGCCTGCTCACGCGGCTGGAGCAAGGCGAGCCCATCGACGCGGACACGCTAGTAACCGGACGCGACGCCCTTGCCGCCGCCATCCTGCGGCATGGCGGCCTGCTCAGGTTCGGCCAGGCGTACCTGAGCGACGTGGAACCCGCGTCCTCCGGCCACCCCTCCGGCCCGCAGACGCTGTTCGAGAAGATCGTCCAGCGGCATTTGCTGGCAACGCCGGTGACGCCGGAGCGCCCGGTCGCGGGCGACGGCATTTTTGTGCGTGCCGACTGGCGCTTTATCCACGAGTACTACACCGGCATGTGCGCCCACATGCTGCACGCGGCGTTCGGCAAGCCGCTGCGGCTCAGGGATGCGGACCGTATCGTGGTGTTCGAGGACCACACCTCCTATGTCGGCGAAAGCCCGGCCCATGTTCGCGGCGGGCTGGTCGACAACGTTGCCCGCATGTGCGCGGCGCAACGCGACTTCGTGCGCGACTACCAGCTCCGATGCCATCGCACGCTGACCGAGGACGAGTCCCGCGGCGCCGCGGTCGCGCGTGCGGCCGGCATCTCGCACGCCATGATGGCCGAGCGCTATGCCCTGCCCGGGCAAGTCACGGTCGGCACCGATTCCCACACCCCGCACAGCGGCGCGCTGGGCTGCGTGGCGTTCGGCGTCGGCACCACCGACATGGCCAACGCCTTCGTCACCGGCGCCGTGCGCATGACGCTGCCCCAATGCATCCAGGTACGCCTGGATGGCGCGCTGGCGCCGGGCGTCACCGCCAAGGACGTGGTGCTGCACCTGCTCGCCCGGGCCGATATCAAGGCCGGCGCCGGCGTCGGCAAGGTGTTCGAGTTCACCGGCCCGGTGGTCGGCGCGATGTCGATCGACGAGCGCGCCACGCTGACCAATATGTGCGCGGAGCTGGGCGGCTTCACCGGCATCGTCGCGCCCGACGCCGAGACCGTGCGTTTCCTGAAGGAACGGCGCGGCATCGATTTCGAGATCGAGCCCTGGATGCGCAGCGACGACGGCGCCGCGTTCGCCGCCACGCTCGACATCGACTGCGGCGTGCTCGAACCCATGGTGGCCCGCCCCGGCGATCCGGGCAACGGCATGCCGCTGGCCGCGCTGACGCAGCGGGTGCCCGTCGACATTGCCTACGGCGGCTCCTGCACGGCCGGCAAGCGCGAGGACTTCGACTGGTATCACAAGGTGCTGCACTGGGCCGTGCAGCGCGGCTTGCGCGTTGCGCCGCAGGTCACGCTCTACCTGCAGTTCGGCACCACCGACGTGCGCGACTATTGCATCCGCCAGGGCTACATGGAGACGTTCCAGGCCATCGGCGCACGCATCCTCCAGCCGTCGTGCGGCGCCTGCGCCAACTGCGGGCCGGGATCGTCGGAGCGGCCGGAGCAGGTGACGGTCAGCTCGATCAACCGCA
This sequence comes from Cupriavidus sp., assembly GCA_013362725.1. Lineage (GTDB taxonomy): Bacteria > Pseudomonadota > Gammaproteobacteria > Burkholderiales > Burkholderiaceae > Cupriavidus. The sequence continues at coordinate 2,698 of JABFVP010000737.1, read as the reverse complement.
ACTTCCCCGGGCGCTCCGGTCCGGGACAGGTCTGGCTGGCCAGCCCGCCAACGGTGGCGGCCAGTGCGATCTGCGGGGAACTGGTGTCGTTCGGGGATTTGCAGCGGCGCTATGCCAACGGTGCGGCGTAGGGGCACTGCTGCCGGCATCCGCCACCCGGACCCGCTTTCGCATAATCCATGCCGAAGTCCGCCAGGCAGTGCAGGTCCTGCGCCCGGATCGCTTCCATCATGAAGTCGACGAATACGCGGATGCGCGACGGCAGGTGCTGCCGCAGAATGCCGGACTTGGCCCGGGCGCTGGCCGAAGAACTGGTGCGCAATGCCGAGCGATTCTGCCCCTATGTGAAGATGGCCCGGCAAGGCATCGCCAGCGTCGTGGCGGTGGTGGAATGGCGCTGCTCGTCCGATACCTGCCGCCACGACGCGCCGGCAGTACCTTAGTCGGCAATGGCTTCCAGCGCCCTGCCCCGGGTTTCGATGCCGAACCGGAGCACGATTGCCGCCGCGGCAAGGAAACACAGCGCGCCAAGGCAGAACACGCCAGCTTGCCCCGCGACCGGTAGCACCAGGCCCACCAGCGTCGGTCCCAGCAGCGAGCCGATGCGCCCCACCGTTGACGCCATGCCACAGCCAGAAGCGCGAGCGCGCGTGGGATAGAGCTCCGGCGTGTAGGTATAGAGCACCGCCCACATGCCGAACATGAAGAACTGCATCATGCCGCCGGAGAGGAATAGCGCCAGCGGCTCCGCCGCCGAGCCGGCGACCCGGCCATAGATGAAGACCATGCAGGCCCCGCCGACCAGCGTCGCCACGCAGGCAGGCTTGCGTCCCCAGCGCTCCACCACCCACGCCGCCCACAGGAAGCCCGGGATCCCGCCGATCGAGATATACACCGTGTACAACACCGACTTGGTCACATCCAGCCCGGATTGCTGCAGCAGCGCGCCGATCCACGTATTGAGGCCATAGAACCCCAGCAGGGCAAAGAACCACAGCCCCCAGACAGTCAGGGTCCGGCTGCGGTACGCGCGCGACCACAGCACGCGCAATCCCGTTGCCTCCGGCTCCGCCGCCGCAGCCGCCGGAGTGACTTCCGGCAATGCATCAAGCTTCATCCGCCGCATCACCGACTGCTCGATACGTTCGACGATCGCTGCGGCTTCCGCATGGCGCCCCCGCGATTCCAGCCAGCGCGGAGACTCGGGCACGAAGCGCCGAACCACGATCAGGAAGAGCGCCGGCACCGCGCCAAGCAGGAACATCGTGCGCCAGGTATAGGCGCTCAGCACGTAGTACGACATCAGGCCAGCGCAGATGAACGCGATCGGCCAGTTGCCGTCCATCAATGCCAGGTACTTGCCGCGTTGCCGCGCCGGGATGAACTCCGACATCAGCGTCTGTGCCAGCGGCAGTTCCATGCCCATGCCGATTCCGAGCAAGAGCCGGTATGCGCCCAGTTCCATGGGGTTGCTCGCGGTCGAACAGAGATAGCTGCCCACGCCCCAGATGATCATGCTGACCTGGAACACGGGCTTGCGTCCGAACCTGTCGGCAAGCATTCCCGAACTGAGCGCGCCGACGGCCATGCCGACAAAGCTGGCGCTTCCTAGCATGCCCGCTTGCGCAGCGGTCAAGCCAAACTCCGTGCGTATCGAACCCAGCAGATACGTCATCATGGCCAGGTCTAGATTGTCGAAGAAGAAGGCCAGCGCAATGATTGCAAACAGAAGGCGGTGATACCCGCATACGGGCAGCCGTTCCAGGCGGTCGCCGGTGCGCACGCGCATCAGCTCGAGAGGGGTGTGCTTCATCTTGTCTCCAGTCGTTCCAGTGCCAGTGCTCTATGGCACTGGCAGCAAGCGATAACGCGTGGTTGCGCTATCGCTCGCTACTGTCGCTTGCGGCCAAGTGCGCGACGCGCGCCGCAACGCCAAGGTCTGTCTCGCAGGCGCCAATGCATTGGAGGAACTTGTCCCGAGCCACCGAGCATAAAAAAGAGGTGCCGAAGCACCTCTTCATGTCATGCGATGGCGAGCGCTACTTCGCCGCAAACCGATGGGGATCGAACGCTTCCGGCGGCAGACCGGACAGCGTCGCACCGGACTGGAACGGATAGCGCAGGTACGGCGCGCGCGGCTGCCCTGGCGGCGAATACTGGCCGTCAGCCAGGATGCGCTTCTTCGCGCTCAACTCGCGGATCTCGCAGCGATAGGCCACGATCTGGCTGGCCGCGCCATCCTCGATCGGCGAGTAGTCCTTTTCGGGCCGGAACTTGTCCAGCGCCTGGTACTGATGCGCGCGCACCTCCTCGGTACTGTCACGCAGCCGGACTTCACAGCGCGCGATGACGCTGAAATACTCGAGGCTGGTGTTCTGGCCCTTCGGCTCCTTCAGCAAGGCCACCGGCCGATCGATTTCGATCGTGACCAGCGGGTTCGCCCGGATCGCCGCGGCAAGCTTGCCGAACCTGGAACTGTGGATCAGGAACGCGTCGCCGGTAAAGGTAAAGCTCTGCGCCGTGATGTAGGGGTATGGCGCATCATGCACCGCAACCCGGCAGATCAGCTCGTTCTTCAGGAAGGCTTCAATGGCGGGCCAGTCGGTCCAGGCCAGGTCGGTCCGGCGCATCTCGCTGCGCAAGTAGGCAGGGGTCGTGCTTGTCATGGTTTGGTCTGCTGGGCCTGCGCGCGCAGCGA
>JABFVP010000253.1 GCA_013362725.1 Cupriavidus sp. | reverse complement strand
ATGCGCCGGCGCCGACGAGCCGCCGAAATACACCGGCGGATGCTGCCGCTGCAGCGGCGGGTAGAGCACGGTCGCGCCCTTCACGCTCAGGTGCCTGCCCTCGTAGTCGACCTTGTCGCCGTCATGGCTGGCGGCCAGCACCTGGCGCCAGATGCGCAGGAATTCGGCCGAGGCCTCGTAGCGCGCGGCGTGGTCGAGGAACAGGCCGTCGCCCTCGAGCTCGGCGCGATCGCCGCCGGTGACGAGGTTGATCAGCAAGCGGCCGTTGGAAACGCGGTCGAAGGTCGCGGCCATGCGCGCGGCCAGCGTCGGTGCCATCAGGCCAGGGCGTACCGCGACCAGGAATTTCAGGCGCTGCGTCACCGCGGCCAGTGCCGATGCCACCACCCAAGGGTCTTCGCAGGAGCGGCCCGTCGGGATCAGCACGCCTTCATAGCCGAGCGTATCGGCGGCCACGGCGACCTGCCTGAGGTAATCGAAACCGAGCGCGCGCGCGCCTTCGGAAGTGCCCAGGTAACGGCTGTCGCCGTGAGTTGGGATGAACCAGAATACTTGCATGTCGTGCTCCTGTTCTTGTTGGCCGGTGTGTCAGCGCCTGGCCTGCTGCGGCGGCGCGGCCCAGCGCGCATCGGCAACCTTGACCGGCTTGGGAATCAGCTTCAGCGCGTGAAACGCATCGGCGATGCGTTGCTGCTCGGCCAGCACCTCGGCGCTGACCGGGCGCGCGCCGTACGAGAAGCGCGACACCGCAAGTGCGAGCACATCGGCCGGCAGCCCGGTTTCACCGGCCAGCACCGTGGTGGCCTCCTTCGGGTGCTGTTGCGCCCAGGTGCCCAACGTGGCCAGCTCATCCAGGATCAGGCTGACGATCTCCGGCCGGGCCTGGGCATAGGAGCGCGACGCCAGGTAGAACTGGTGGTTGCTGACCACGTTCCTGCCGTCCGCGCCGCGGCCATCGGCCAGCACGCGCGCGCCCAGCTGCTTCTCGGCGGCGGCCAGGAACGGGTCCCAGATCACCCACGCATCGACCGCGCCGCGCTCGAAGGCGGCGCGCGCATCGGCCGGCGGCAGGTAGACCGGCTGGATCTCGCTGTAGGGAATGCCGGCCTGCTCCAGCTGGCGCACCAGCAGGTAATGCACGTTGGAGCCCTTGTTCAGCGCCACGCGCTTGCCGCGCAGGTCGGCCACCGAGCGCAGCGCCGAGCCCCGGGGCACGACGATGGCCTCGGCCACCGGCGCCGGCGGCTCGTTGCCGGCATAGACCAGCTGCGCACCCGCGGCCTGCGCAAAGATCGGCGGCGCCTCGCCCACGGTGCCGAAGTCGATGGCGCCGACATTGAGCCCCTCGAGCAACTGCGGCCCCGCCGGGAACTCGGTCCACCTGACGCTGATGCCTTGCGGCGCGAGGCGCTTCTCCAGCGTGCCGCGCGCCTTCAGCAGCGTCAGCGTGCCGTACTTCTGGTAGCCGATGCGCAGCACCTTGGGATCGATACTGTTCGACTGCGCCTGGGCACGGCCGGGCAGCAGCCCGTAGGCCACGCCAGTGGCAAGCACCAGCGCTGCGGTAATGAGTCGGCGGCGCTGGCTTGCGGTGCGCAGCGGGTTGGTCGTTGTCATGTGAAGTCCTCCATGGCTCGCGACGATGTGCTGCGGGCCAGATCGATGTCCGGAATGGTTGCGGCAGCACGCCGCCCTGCCGGCCCCGCGTGGCGGGTGGCATCGCGTTGCTGCCGTCGCGCCGGGCTGGCCGGCGCCACTACAGTCAAGCCATCAGTTCAGGCGGAACATCGCTCGGCCGCCGCGCTCGCGGCGGCGTGCCGGACATAGGCGCCGGGCACCACGTCGAGCGGCACCTCGATGCGGGCATGCGCCAGCGCATCGCGCACGCGCAGCACGCTTTCGTCCAGCCGCGCGGTCAGCGCGGCATCGAAGCGTGCCCGGCGCGCGCCGGCGGCATCGACCGCTTCGATCTGCTGGTCCACGGCGAAGATGCCGGGCAGGATCTGGCGCGAGCCGAGCGCGGCCAGCACCGGACGCAGCGCGTAGTCGATCGCCAGCGCATGCGCCAGGCTGCCACCGGTGGCGATCGGCAGCACGATCTTGTCGCGCAGCCCGGTCTGCGGCAGCAGGTCCAGGAAGGCCTTGAGCAGGCCGCTGTAGGCGGCCTTGTAGACCGGCGTGGCCAGCACCACCACCTGCGCCTCGGCCACGGCGCGCGTGGCGGCATCGATGGCGGGGTCGTCCACGCGCGCAGCCAGCAGCGGGCCGGCGGGCAGGTCGCGCAGGTCGAGATGGCGGGTGCGTTCGCCGGCAGCCTCGAGCGCCGTGCGCAGGTGCGCCAGCACGAGACCGGAGCGGGACTGGGCCGACGGGCTGCCGGAGAGCGTCAGGATGGACATCGGGCTTCCTTGTTCTGGGGGACCGGCCGGCGCCGCGGCCGCCCCACGCGGCCGGGCGCGCCGGTCCCGGGTTTTTACTTCTTGCCGGGCTGGTAGATCTGGTCGAACGAACCGCCATCGGCGAAGTGGGTCTTCTGCGCCTTCTGCCAGCCGCCGAAGACCTCGTCGATGGTGAACAACTTCACCTTGGGGAAATTGGCGGCGTACTTGGCCGCAACCTTCTGCGAGATCGGGCGGTAGTAGTTCTTCGCCGCGATCTCCTGCCCTTCGTCGGTGTACAGGAACTGCAGGTAGGCCTCGGCCGCCTTGCGCGTGCCCTTCTTGTCGACCACCTTGTCGACCACGGCCACCGGCGGCTCGGCCAGGATCGACACCGACGGCGCGACGATGTCGAACTTGTCCGGGCCCAGCTCCTTGATCGCCAGGATGGCTTCGTTTTCCCAGGCGATCAGCACGTCGCCGATGCCGCGTTCGACGAAGGTGGTGGTGGCGCCGCGCGCGCCCGAATCCAGCACCGGCACATGCTTGAGCAGTTCGCCGACGAACTCGCGCGCCTTGGCATCGTTGCCGCCCGGCTGGCGCAGCGCATAACCCCACGCCGCCAAGTAGTTCCAGCGCGCGCCGCCCGAGGTCTTGGGGTTGGGCGTGATCACCTGCACGCCGGGCTTGACCAGATCGCCCCAGTCCTTGATGCCCTTGGGATTGCCCTTGCGCACCAGGAACACGATGGTCGAGGTGTACGGCGAGGCGTTGTGCGGCAGGCGCTTCTGCCAATCCGGCTTGATCAGGCCCTTCTCGGCGATGGCGTCGATGTCATAGCCCAGCGCCAGCGTCACCACGTCGGCGTCGAGCCCGTCGATCACCGAGCGCGCCTGCTTGCCCGAGCCGCCGTGCGACTGGCGCACGTTCACCGCGTCGCCGCCCTGGGCCTTCCAGGCCTTGGCGAAGGCGGCGTTGACATCGACATACAGCTCGCGAGTCGGATCGTAGGAAACGTTCAGCAGGTTGGCAGCGCTCGCGGTCTGCGCCGCGCCGATTGCTGCCAGCACGGCCAGGCCGATGGCCAGTTTGCGGATCATCTTGTGTTGCTCCCGTCAGTGTCGTGAATGGCGCCGTGCGCCTGTTTGTGGCCCGCGTGGTGGGCGGGCTGGTGTCAGGAGCAAGACTACCGACGGGGCAATCCGAACGGAACGAAGGCTTTCGCCGATCCTTCGCCGTTTTCTGCATAAGATCCGGCGGAAATATGGGCATACCCGCGAAGGGTATTAACCGGCGCAGGGGCCGATCGCCGAGGCGGCTCCCCAGGTGGCTCAACCGGCACGCCCAAAAGAAAACGCCCGCACCGGCAAACCGGTGCGGGCGAAGTTTCCATTCTGGAAACGGGTAGACAAGTCATGAAGAGCGCCCCCGCATCTCCATGACAGGGCAGATCTTATCGACCCGGCCATGGCCGCGGCTTGACCCATATCAAGTGCGCGGCAATCGCATCAGCCGCCGCCCTGCCGGCTCAGCAGGTCGGCCATCTCGTCGGCATGCTCCTCTTCCACGGCCAGGATCGATTCCATCAGGCGGCGCGATGTCGGGTCGCGCTCGCCCAGAAACTGGATGATCTCCCGGTAGCTGTCGATGGCAATGCGCTCGGCTACCAGGTCTTCCTTGATCATGTCGGTCAGCGAGGTGCCGGCCACATACTCCGCATGCGAGCGGCTGGTCAGCCCGTCCGGTGCAAAGTCAGGCTCGCCGCCCAGCTGCACGATGCGCTCTGCAATCTGGTCGGCATGGCCCTGCTCTTCGTTCGAATGCGCCAGGAATTCATCGGCCACGCTCTTCGAGTTCGGCCCCTTGGCCATGTAGTAGTGGCGCCGGTAGCGCAACACGCAGACCAGCTCGGTCGCCAGCGCGTCGTTCAGCAGCTTCAGCACGGTGTCGCGGTCGGCCGCATAGCCCGCGGTCACCGCTCCTTCGTCGATGTGCTGACGGGCACGCTCGCGCAGGGTCTTGACGTCTGTGAGGAAAGGCTTGTCGGTCATAAAGGGCTCCTGGGGGATGGGGCTGCGGCGCAGCGCCTTGTGCGGAAACTCAACCCTTTTGCAACGCGAGAAGTGTGCCACTCGGCCAATGGGGCGTAACCCTGCCGCTGGCCACGATCCGCATGGGCTCGTGGCGTGAAAAAATTGCACGGAGCCGACTGCCTTACACGCAGCGGAACATGGCAGGGAAACGCCACACCAGAGCCAGCTTGGCCGCTACGCCAGCTACAGGGTGCCACCGCAACCCGAGCCGAATATGACGCCATCCACACGCGCACGCGCGGCCAGGTTCGGACCCATGGCAAGCAGCACGCTGGCGAGGATCGCCAGGCAAGCCCATGCCAGCCACGTCCTTTTGCGGATCTCCCTCGTCAAGGCGTCAAGCATCAACGGAATCATGCTTACGCCGGCGAGCAGAATGGCGAGGAGGATGGTCTGGACCATCATGGCTCACCATGAGCAGACGGCGCGCTGGTGCCTTCGCGATTGAACGGACTCACGTTTCGAGATTCGGCCTGACCGGATTAATCGTGCGCTCAGAACTGGTGGCCATTGGTCTGCTGCCGCGCAGGCCGAACCACGAGCACATGGCCGAGATCAGCGTGAGCATCGACAGTCCCACGATGGCATGCATGTAGCTGCGGCTCGACTCAAAAGACCAGGCTCCCAACTGCACAGTCAAGAATGCGCCGACCTGGTGAACAAGAAAGAGCAAGCCGAACACTTTGCCCTTGACCTCGCTGCCATAACGCTCGAAGCAGAACATGGATGTCAGGATAACCGTGCCCAGATAGCTGGCGCCGAAGAGTACGGCAAATGGCAGGACGCCCAGCCAGGGCGCAAGGAGAAGCAGCATCGACAGCGAACGCATCGCGTAGAAGAGCGCAAGCAACCGGTGCTTGTCGAATCGCAGCGCAAGCATGCCCGATGCGATCCCGCTCAGCATTTCGAGCACGCCCAAGACGCTCATGGCAAAGGCCATCTTCGCCCTTGGCACCCCCTGATCCTGCCAGTGCGCCAGAAGATGGACATCGATGAACGCCATCGTAGCGCCACAGCCGAAGAACCCTGCCGCCAGCACATAAAAGCCGGGGTCATGGCGCACCACCGACCAGGCGTTCACACACGGCGCTTGCGTTTGCGTTTCGGGCGTGGGGCCCGCAGAAGGCTCCCACCGTGACACCAACCAAAGGGCAGCGGTTACTGGCAAGGCCAGCACGATCCCGACCAAGCCGAATACGGACATCCAGCTTGCCTGCGGCTGCAGCCATATCCACATCGGAGAAAGTACGATGAAGCCAATCGCGGTGCCATTGGTCACTACCGCGTATGCCAGGCCCTTCCTTTTCTCTTCAAAGAGACGGTCCACCAGCACGCCCATCGGCACGAAGGTCATTGCCGCGAGTCCGAACGCGCCCACGACGCCGAAGGCCAGGCTGAAGTACACAATCGACTGATGCCAGACCGCCACGCTAGCGCAGGCGACTCCTGCGGCGAATGCGCCGATAGCGGACGTGCGCAACGGTCCGACCCGATCGCTCAGCGCCCCCACCAGAGGGGACATGAAGCCGGTAGCCAGCATGAACAGTCCACCTGACCACGCGAACTGGGCGCGTCCTCGGCCATAGTGTTCCGCCAACTCGGCAAAGTAGACCTGGTAGATGCCCTTTATCGCCGTGGAAACAGACATCACGGCGAAGCCGATGGCGATCAGCAAGGAGATAAGCGAGCGGGGGCCGTTCATGTCAACGTCCATTCCCGGGAACTATCAGAGCGCCATTTGAGAAGAACCGAGTTTTCACGGGAAGCCTGCACGTCATTTTGATGATTGGGATCCTAAGCGTGCGAGTGGGGACCGGCCAGCAAATGACTGGCCACAGTTGGCAAAGATCCGGCCATGTCGGATCGCCTATAGAATTTCTGTTCCAAGCGCTCGAAGAAGCGAGACCCCGTCAGCGCCCAATCAGTCGGAACCAACGCCACATGAGATCCGCTTACCTCCTCGTACTCCCCGGCGTGCATATGCTGGACCTGGCCGGCCCGCTTCAGGTCCTCTCTACCGTCTCGGAGCTGGGTATCGGCCAGCTTTCCGTTCGCTGCGTCGGCCCTCATGCGAACATACAGGCCTTTCAGGGAGTGGCGCTGGGCCGAATCGAGGCATTGCCTGCGCGCGTCAATGGCCAGGACCTGGTGGTGGCGATTGGAAGCAAGCTGCAGACTTCATTGATGGCATCGCAGCCCTGGCGTGATGCCGCTGCGTGGCTGCGCCGCATGTTCACTGGAAGTAAGACCCCTGATACGACGATTGCCGCGGTCTGCACCGGCGCCTTTCTGCTGGGTGACGCGGGACTGCTCGACGGCCGGCTGTGCACCACGCATCATGCCTTCGTCCGTCGGCTGCGCGCGCGCCTGCCGCATGCGTCGGTGGTCGACAACCGGGTCTTCGTCTGCGATGGCAATGTCTGGACCTCCGCGGGAGTCGCATCCGGTATCGACCTGGCGCTGAGGCTGGTAGCGGAGATATTTGGCGATGAGGCCGCCATTCGTGTAGCGCGCGAGAATGTCGTGCCGTTCCGGCGTTTCAGCGATGACCCGCGACTCGATCCGCAGTATCAGTCTCGCTCGCATGGCAACCAATTGATCCATGCCGTCCAGGATGCCATCTCGCGAAACCTGGAGGCTTCCGTCTCCGACCCCCGCTTTGCCCAAGGCTTTGCGATCAGCGTCCGGCATCTTTCCCGGATGTTTCTCGAAGAAACGGGGCTGACCCCAAAGCAGTACCAGCTTGCGCTGCGCATGGCACGCGCAAGGAAGCTGCTGACGGCTTCAAGCCTGTCCGTGGAAGCAATCTCGTCGAAGTCCGGATTCAGCAGCGTTCAGGCCTTCCGCAATTGCTGGGACAAGATTGAAACCATGCCCCCGAGCCAGTACCGGAAGTCCAATTCGACCAGAAGGACTTGACCTCACCAGGCCATGAAACTTGCGCTTCAATAAAGAAAAAGCCCCCGCGCTATTGCGCAGGGGCTTGAGTGCGATCGGCCGCCTCGATGGCTTCCCTCCCGGCTACGGAAGGGAAGCAAACGGCTTTGTGAGCGCTGTGAGCAGCCTCAATCCAGCTTCCGCCCGAACGTGAACTCGCCGTCGGCATAATCCACCGGCACCACATCCTTGGCGGCGAACTTGCCTTCGAGGATGGCCCGTGCCACCGGGTTCTCGATCTGCTGCTGGATCGCGCGCTTGAGCGGACGCGCCCCGAACACCGGGTCGTAGCCCGCGCTGGCGATCTTCTCCAGCGCCATGTCGCTGACCTCCAGCGTCATGTCCATGCGGGCCAGGCGGGCCTGCAGGCGCTGCAGCTGGATGCGCGCGATCGACTCGATGTTCTTCTGGTCGAGCGCGTGGAACACCACGACTTCATCGATCCGGTTGAGGAACTCGGGCCGGAAATGCGTGCGCACTTCCTGCCAGACCGCGCCCTTGATCGCTTCCTGCGGCTCGCCGGCCATCGACTGGATGATCTGCGAACCCAGATTGGACGTCATCACGATCACCGTGTTCTTGAAGTCCACCGTGCGGCCCTGGCCGTCGGTCAGGCGACCGTCGTCCAGCACCTGCAGCAGCACGTTGAAGACGTCCGGGTGGGCCTTCTCGACTTCGTCGAGCAGCACCACGCTGTACGGCTTGCGCCGCACGGCCTCGGTCAGGTAGCCGCCTTCTTCATAGCCCACGTATCCGGGCGGCGCGCCGATCAGGCGGCTGACGCTATGCTTCTCCATGAACTCGCTCATGTCGATGCGGATCAGGTGCTCTTCCGAATCGAACATGAATTCGGCCAGCGCCTTGCACAGCTCGGTCTTGCCGACGCCCGTCGGGCCCAGGAACAGGAACGAGCCATAAGGCTTGTTCTCGTCCGCCAGTCCGGCACGCGAACGGCGGATGGCGTCGGACACCAGCCGCACGGCCTCGTCCTGGCCGACCACGCGCGCATGCAGGCGCTCTTCCATCTTCAGCAGCTTCTCGCGCTCGCCCTGCATCATCTTCGAGACCGGGATGCCGGTGGCGCGGCTGACCACCTCGGCGATTTCCTCGGCGCCCACCTGCGTGCGCAGCAGCTTGTTGGGCTGCTTCTGCTCGCGCGCCTCGGCATCGGTCGCGGCCTTGAGCTTGCCTTCCAGGCCCGGCAGCTTGCCGTACTGCAGCTCGGCCACCTTGTCGAGCTTGCCTTCGCGCTGCAGCTTGGCGATCTCGAGCTTGACCTTCTCGATCTCTTCCTTCAGCGCGGCCGTGCCCTGCGCGGCGCCCTTCTCGGCCTTCCAGATTTCGTCGAGGTCGGCGTACTCCTTCTCCAGGCGCGCGATTTCCTGCTCGATCAGTTCCAGGCGCTTGAGCGAGGCTTCGTCGGTCTCTTTCTTGACCGCTTCGCGCTCGATCTTCAGCTGGATGGTGCGACGCTCGAGCTTGTCCATCGACTCCGGCTTGGAATCGATTTCCATCTTGATGCGCGCGGCCGCTTCGTCGATCAGGTCGATGGCCTTGTCGGGCAGGAAGCGGTCGGTGATATAGCGATGCGACTGCTCCGCCGCGGCGACGATGGCCGGGTCGGTGATCTCGACGCCGTGGTGCAGCTCGTACTTTTCCTGCAGGCCGCGCAGGATGGCGATGGTGGCTTCCACGCTGGGCTCGTCCACCAGCACCTTCTGGAAGCGACGCTCGAGCGCGGCATCCTTCTCGATGTACTTGCGGTATTCGTCCAGCGTGGTCGCGCCGATGCAGTGCAGCTCGCCGCGCGCCAGCGCCGGCTTGAGCATGTTGCCCGCGTCGATCGCGCCCTCGGCCTTGCCGGCGCCGACCATGGTATGGATCTCGTCGATGAAGACGATGGTCTGGCCTTCGTCCTTGGCGACGTCGTTCAGCACGGCCTTGAGCCGTTCCTCGAACTCGCCGCGATACTTGGCGCCGGCCAGCAGGCCGGCCATGTCCAGCACCAGCACGCGCTTGTTCTTCAGGCTTTCCGGCACCTCGCCGTTGACGATGCGCTGCGCCAGGCCTTCGACGATGGCGGTCTTGCCCACGCCTGGCTCGCCGATCAGCACCGGGTTGTTCTTGGTGCGGCGCTGCAGGATCTGGATTGCGCGGCGGATCTCGTCGTCGCGGCCGATCACGGGATCGAGCTTGCCGATGCGCGCGCGCTCGGTCAGGTCGATGGTGTATTTCTTGAGGGCCTCGCGCTGGCCTTCGGCCTCGGCGCTGTTGACCGAATCGCCGCCGCGCACGGCCTGGATCGCCGAATCCAGCGACTTGCGGTTGAGCCCATGCTCGCGCGCGATGCGGCCGGCGTCGCCCTTGTCGTCGGCGACGGCCAGCAGGAACAGCTCGCTGGCGATGAACTGGTCACCGCGCTTGATCGCTTCCTTCTCGGTGGCATTGAGCAGGTTTACCAGCTCGCGGCCGATCTGGACCTCGCTGGTGCCCTGCACTTGCGGCAGGCGCTTGATGGCCGCGTCCAGCGCGGTCTGCAGGCCCTGCACGTTGGCGCCGGCGCGCGCCAGCAGCGCCTTGGCGGCGCCGTCGTCCTGCGCCAAGAGGGCGCGCAGCACGTGCTGCGGATCGATGTACTGGTTGTCGTTGGCCAGCGCCAGGCTTTGCGCATCAGCCAGCGCGTCCTGGAACCGGGTGGTCAGCTTGTCAAGACGCATAAGGATTCCCTCTCTCGGATAGGTCGTGTCCTGATGCGGGGGGCGGCGGCGCCGGCGAAGCTTGCCGCCGCGCCCGTATGCCCTGCCGGACACTCATGTCATACCGAAAGATAAGGCTTTGCCGTGACATTTCAAGGCCGCATTCCGCGCGGCATTGCGCGCGGCATTGTGCGCGGCCGGCATGGCGCGGCGCCGGCAAGCCGGCGCGGCACCATGTGCTGCCAGCGATACGCGCGGCCGCTATGCGGCGCGCTCGGCGCCCTTGTCCGCCAGGTTACGCACCAGCACCAGCGATTCGCCCTGCACCACCACCCGGCCGTCCGCGCCGGTGACCACGCTGGCCAGGTTGACCAGATCCTTGTCCGCGCGCAGCCGTACGATGCGCACCCGCGCCGTGAGCGGCTCGTCCAGCCACGCCGGCGCCGCCAGCCGCAGCGACTGCTTCATCCAGCCGGTGCCGCGCCCGGGCAGCCGGGTGCCGAGCAGGTCCGAGTACATGCCGGCCAGCAACGGCAGCGGCACCAGCGGCCCGGCGAAGCCCCGCGCGCGGGCGAAGCCCGCATCCGCGTGGAACGGGTTGTCGTCTTCAGTGAGCGCGATGTACTCGTCCAGGTCCGCCGCGGTGAAGGCCCGCGCCGCACTCGCCTGCTGGCCCGGACGCAGGCCGTACAGGACCGCGTCGCCGTGCTGCGCAACGGGGTCCGCTGCGTCTGGCTGGCCGGCCAGCCCGGCAGGACTCGCCTGCGCCAGCCAGCGCGACTCGCCCACGGCCGTCACCCGCGGCGCCTGCCCGGGCCCGCCCGCACAGCTGACCGTGGTGGCGTAGGCGGCAAGCCCCGCGGGCGCCGGCTGCCCAGACAGCGCAAACCGCACCGCATCGCCAACGAACGCCGGCGCCGGGAACATCAGCGTCTGCGCGACCGGCAAGGCCGGCCCCGGCAGTTGCCGCGCGCCATGCGCGCACAGCAGCGAGAACAGCAGCATGCCGTGCGCCACCGTGGCACCGAAATGCGTGCCACGGGCAAAGGCCGGATCGCAGTGGATCGGATTGTCGTCGCGCGACAGCGCGGCGAAGCGGTCGAAATCGCGCTGCGACAGCACGCGCGGCGGGTCGTCGTGCATCAGTCGGGCACCTGTACGGTATTGGCGTTGACGATGATGGCGTTGCCGGGCGCCGGCGTGGCGGCGAACGGCGGCACGTTGGACGGCAGCAGCGCCGGCGCCGGGGTGTTGAGGGCGCCGCCGCGAGGCGTGGTCCGCAACACCTGCGACGGCGGCAGCGCCTTGCCGCTGGTCAGGTTGTCGTAGACCGCGTCGAGGGCCCGGTTGAGGTAGACGTGCAGCGGCACATAGCGGTTGCTGTAGCCCGGCACCACCCCGATGAAGGCATCGAAGTGCTGGGCGTTCTCGACTTCCACGTAGGACAGCTTGCTGGTCACGCCCTCCTGCTGGCGATTCAGGCCCAGGTAGGGGCGCGAGGTATGGTTGACCGGCAGCAGCGCGTCGCTGCGCCCATGCACGATCAGCGCCGGCTTGCCGCGCAGGTTGCCGTTGCGCAGCGTCAGCGCCTCGCCGGCCTGCAGCGCAAGTGCCGCGGCATCGGAGCCGGTCAGCAGGTTGCGCAGGCAGCTGGCGCCGTCGTAGTTGAGGTCGGCGCGCTGGGTCGAGGCGGAGACCGATGGCAGGTTCAGGTACGGCCCATGCTGCGGATCACGGTCATTGATCAGCTGGACCGGCGCCTGTGGCGGAATGCCGTTGCCGGTCGCGTACATCGACGCCAGCGCGGCCGGGGCGATCGGCGCCGGCTTCAGGTCGGTCAGCGTGGCGGCAAAGCTGTAGCCGCACAGCCGGTCGGTCACGCTGGCCCGCGCATAGGCATTGGCATAAGTGACGGCGATCGCAGCGGCCACGTCGAATGCCGCGAGCGACGGGTGCAGGTCATCCGATTCCGCTTCCCAGCCTGCCGCATGCAGCGCCTGCAGCGCGCTGGCGCTCTGCTGATCGGTGCTGGCGCCGGCGACCAGCCCTTTCTCGGCAAGCGTCTGGCAGCGCGCGGCGAAGAACGGTGCCATCGTGGGGTTGGTGTAGAACGGCGCCTGGGTCAGCGCGGTGGCGCGCGCGGCGCAGTGCTGCAGCAGGTTTGCGGTGGTGGTGTAGTCGTACAGCGTCAGGCCGGAAGCCGTCACCTGTGCCGCGCCGCGACGCACCACGATGCCGGTGTTGGGCGGCATGTTCAGGTTGGGCTCGGCCACGGCCACGCCGTCGATCAGGCCGCCGGCATCCTGCTCGGCGGCCGCCACCGCAGCGCCGCCGCCATTGGACACGCTCGATGCGATCACAAGGACCTTGTCCTGGTCCAGCGTGCGCTGGCGCGTGCCGTTGGCCGACACGGCGCCGAAGCGGTCATTGATGGCCCACAGCGCAAACTCGACGGCCTGCAGCGTGAACTTGCCCCAGTCCTTCTCCGGGTTGCGCTGTGAATGCGCGTGCTTGAACGCCAGCCGGTGCGGATTGGCGGCGGTAAATTCCGCCAGCGAGGTGGCGCCGGCGGGCGCGGCGAAGTGCGCGTTCTTGCCGGCGGCCGCGCGTGTGGTGCGGGTGCCGTCGATCAGCGGCACTGTGTCCGTGTCCAGGTCATGCGGCGCAGCGCCGGTGCCCTTGTCGGTATAGGCCACCGCGCAGCCGCGCTTCAGGCCCCATTCGCCGGTGCCGATGGCGCCATAGACGCCGCGCGAGCCCGACGAGGTCGCGGTGATCAGGCACGGCTTCGCGGTGTTGAAGGTGGCGGGAATCTGCACCAGCATGGTCACGTTCTGCTGGCCCGATCCGTCATCGGAGTAGGCCACGTACTCGACGCCGGCGACCTTGCCTTCCGACGCGGTGACATTGCCCTGCGCGTCGACGTTGGGCCCATAGAGCGAGCCGTAGCCGCCGCCGGCGCTGGTGTCGACGATGGCGCGATAGTTGGTATAGATCGCATAGCGCCGCAGCTCCGCCGCGGTAGGCGCGGCCGGGTTGAGCGGCAGCGGCGCCGTGCTGCTGGCCAGGCCGTCCTTGCCCAGGCCGCCGGTCAGCAGGTCATCGGTGGCGCCGTCGTAGCTGTTGATGGTGACCGCGCCGATATAGGCAGGCTTGGTATTGGGCTTGCCGCCGTTGCCGTTGTTGTCGTCGCTGGAGCCGCATGCGGCCAGCATCGATGCGGCAACCGTCAACGCCGTAAGCCTGAGGCCGCGGTACCGCGGCGAATGCTGCGTGGATTGCATGTCAACCTCCTTCTGTCGCCCCGTGCCGGGGCTGTCGAGACATACGTCGATGGAAGACTGCGAAAGACTGCGAAGACTGCGACCGCGAACAACGGGGACAACGTCAAACCACGGCAACTGGCGCGCGTTTCAGCCGCTGTTTCCGGCAAGGCACGCACGCAGTTTGTGCTTTTCCACCTTGCCGGACGGCGTGCGCGGCAGCGCGTCGAGAAAGCGCACCTCGCGCGGCACCTTGTAGCCGGCCAGTTGCGCCTTGCAGTGAGCGATCACGGCATCGGCGTCCAGCGTCGCACCGGGGCGCAGCACCACCAGCGCCATGCCGACTTCGCCCCAGCGCGGGTCCGGCGTGCCGATCACCGCGGCCTCGGCCACGCCCGGCAACTGGAACAGCACGTTCTCGACCTCGGCCGGATAGACGTTCTCGCCGCCCGAGATAAACATGTCCTTGGCGCGGTCGACGATGTAGTAGTCGCCGTCCTCGTCGCAATACGCGATGTCGCCGGAATGCAGCCAGCCGTCGCGCAGCGCCTGCGCCGTCGCATCGGGCAGGTTCCAGTAGCCCGGCGTCACGCCCGGCCCCTTGATCAGCAGTTCGCCGCGCTCGCCAGGGCCTACGTCCACGCCGAGCGGATCGACGATGCGGGTCAGCATCGATCCCACCGGCTTGCCGATGCTGCCGAGCTTGCGGCGCGCGGTGTCCTCGTCGCAAACGAAGACCGTGGGGCCGGTCTCGGTCATGCCGAAGCCGAAGCGGATGGTCACGCCCTTGGCCAGGTAGGCTTCCAGCAGGGGCCGCGGCACCGGCGAGCCACCCGCCGCCATATTGCGCACGCCGGACAGGTCCGCCTGCGCAAAGCCCGGATGCTGGCTCAGGAACAGGTACACCGACGGCACCGCGAAGAACATGGTGATGCCCGCGCCGCTGCGGCGGTCGAGCCGGTCCAGCACGGCCTGCGGCTCGAACTGCCGCATGATGTGCACCGTGCCGCCGGCGTGCAGCACCGGGTTGGCATACAGGTTCAGGCCGCCGGTATGGAAGAACGGCAGCACGTTGAGGAACACGTCGTCGCGGGTGATCTGGTTGGCCAGCATCGCGTTGACGGCGTTGAAAAAGACCATGCCGTAGGTCTGGATCACGCCCTTGGGCTTGCCGGTGGTGCCGGAGGTGTACAGCAGATGCCAGATTTCGTTCTCGTCGCGGCAGGGCATCTCGATGATGCGGCCGGACGCGGCATCGAGCACGGCCTCGTATTCGGTCCAGCCGCCGGGCACGTCGGCGGCTTCGTCATCGGCCAGGTGCAGCACCGCGCGCTGCGGCATGGCGCGGGCCAGTTCCGCCGCCACGCCCAGGAAGCCGTCGCCCGCCACCAGCACCTGCGGCGTGCAGTCGTGCAGGATCGGCAGCAGTTCGGCCGCGGGCAGGCGCCAGTTCAGGCACACCATCACCATGCCGGCCTTGGCGCAGCCATACAGCATCTCGACATAGTCCGAGCTGTTGTGCGCCAGCACCGCCACGCGCGTGCCCGTTGCCAGCCGCAGATGGTCGCGCAGGTATTCGGCAAAGCGGCTGGCGCGCTCGTCGACATGGCGATAGGTCACGTGGCGGCCGCTCTCCACGTCCACCAGCGCGACCTTGTCTGGGAAATGCTGCGCGTTCCGGTGCAGCCAGTCGATCACGTACATGGGCTAGCCTCCGCTCAGCTGGCGATGTCGTGGACCGGCCCGCTGCCGCGCAGCCGCCCCACCACGCCCTGCGGGAAATAATAGACGCTCAGCACGAACAGCAGGCCCAGCCACAGCAGCCAGCGGTCCGGATGCAGCAGCGCCGACAGCAGCGGCAGCGCGGCGGTGCCGTCGCTGGCCAGCTTCATCACATCCTGCAGGTAGGTCTGCGCCAGCAGGAACAGCACGGTGCCGATCACCGCGCCGTAGAGCGTGCCCATGCCGCCGATCACCACGATCAGCAGGATGTCGACCATGATCTCGAACGACAGCGAAGTATCTGGGCCGTTGTAGCGCAGCCAGATTGCCATCAGCACGCCCGCCAGCGTCGCGAACATGGCCGACAGCACCGTCGACACCGTGCGGTAGACCACGGTGCGGTAGCCGATCGCCTCGGCGCGGAAATCGTTCTCGCGGATCGCCTGCAGCACCCGGCCGAACGGCGAATTGACGATGCGCAGCAGCGCCAGGAACAGCACCAGCGCGACGGCGAACACCAGGTAGTAGCTGAGCAGCTTGCCGCTCAGCGGCACGCCCAGCCATTCGGCGTCGCCCAGCGTAAAGCCCGGACGCAGCACCTCGGGCACCTTGAAGGTCAGGCCGTCCTCGCCGCCGGTCCACTCCGACAGCTGCGACACCAGCGTGGCAAAGGCGGTGGCCACCGCCAGCGTGATCATGGCGAAGAAAATCGCCCGCACCCGCAGCGAGAACAGCCCGACCAGGAAGGCCAGCAGCGCCGACACCGCCAGCGCCCCTGCCGTGCCGGCCAGCAATGCGCCCCAGCCCGGCTCCATGCGCGACATGGCGATGGCCACGCCATAGCCGCCGATGCCGAAGAACATGGTGTGGGCAAACGAGACGATGCCGGTATAGCCCAGCAGCAGGTCATAGCTGGCCACCAGCACCACGAAGATGCAGATCTTGGCCGCCATGTTGAGCGCGCGCGCGCCGGGGAACGCGAACGGCGCGCACGCCAGCGCCAACAGGATCAGCAGCAGCAGCGCCGCCAGCACGCGGCTGCGCGGCAGGTCGCCGGAAAGAAGTCGGATCATGGTCGTTGCCCTCAGCGCCGCGCCACCGGGAACAGCCCTTGCGGGCGCCACAGCAGGATCAGCATCATCAGCAGGATGTTGGAGAACAGCGCAACCTTGGGGACCAGGAAACCGGTGTAGTTGGCCATCAGCCCCACCAGCAGCGCGCCGACGAAACAGCCCGTGGTCGAACCGAGCCCGCCGATGATGATCACGATGAAGATCAGCACATTGACCTGCGCACCGATCGCCGCCGTGATGTTCTGCTGGTACAGGCCCCACAGCACGCCGCCCAGACCGGCCAGCGCCGCGCCCGCGACGAACACGCCGACGAACAGCCGGCGCACCCGGTAGCCCAGCGCCTCGACCATCTCGCGGTTCTCCACCCCGGCGCGGATCAGCAGGCCGATGCGGGTGCGGTTGAGCAGCAGCAGCATGGCGATGAAGATCACCAGCCCCAAGGCCATCGCGATCAGTCGGTACTTTTCGATCGCCGCGTCGCCCAGCAGCACCGCGCCGCGGAAGGTGGTGGGCACCTGCAACGCGATGGTTTCCGGGCCCCAGATCGCCTTGATCAGCTGCTCGGCCACGATCATGCCGCCCATCGTGATCAGGATCTGCTTGAGGTGCTGGCCGTAGACCGGACGCACCACCACGCGCTCGAAGAACAGCCCGACCGCGCCGGCTGCCACCATCGCCGCGGCAATGGCTAGCGCGAACACAGACAGGTTCAGCGCCACGCTGTCGGCCTCGGCCCAGCCGGCCAGCGGCAGCAGCACCGAGGCCGCGACATAGGCGCCGAGTGCGATGAATGCGCCATGGCCGAAGTTGAGCACGTCCATCAGCCCGAACACCAGCGTCAGCCCGGACGACACCACGAAGATGATCATCCCCATCGCCAGGCCGGCAATGGTCAGCGTGAGCCACGTCGACGGGCTGCCGACCAGCGGAAAGGCCAGCAGCATCAGCAAGGGCGCGAGCGCCAGCGGGGTCCAGTCGAGGCGGACGCCGGGCGGTGCGGCCGGGGTTGCGGCCGGCAAGGTGGTTGATGAAGTCGTCATGTGTCTGTTCGTGCTGATTGCGTGCTCCCTCTCCCGCTTGCGGGAGAGGGTTGGGGAGAGGGCCGGAGCCGCCACGAAGTCACGGCGTACGCCAGCCCCCT
>JABFVP010000589.1 GCA_013362725.1 Cupriavidus sp. | reverse complement strand
GTGCGGAACAGGCCGGTTTCCGTCAGGGCAAAACGGTGATAGCCCGTGCCGACCGCGCGCAGGCAGGCGCGCGCATGCGCGGCGGCGCCACGGCCCGGGCGCAGCCCGCCGATTTCGGCCTCCATGGCGATCGCCAGCGAAGACAGGGCCGAGGCGCGCACCGCCTGCAGCAGGTCTTGCCGGCTGGCGAAATGGCGGTACGCCGCATTCGGCACCACGCCGGCGCGCCGCGTCGCTTCGCGCAGCACGATGGCGTCGGGGCCGCCCTCGCGTGCCAGGTCGATGCCGGCGTCGAGCAGCGCACGGCGCAGGTCGCCGTGGCGGTAGGTCGCCCGTGCGGGCGGTGCGGAGGCTTCCCGGTTCATGCCGGCCTCCCGGAAAACGAATGACAGTTCATGATGTGTAGAGTCTTATAGTGAACAGTGTACACAATCAAACTGTCACAAGCTTGCCGTACCTGCGATGGCAGGGCGCGCACAGCGCCGAGGCTCAGAGGATAGGCGCAAACAGCGAGGCGACGTGCATCGCCACGCGCAGCGGTGCGGGCGCGGAGAGGAACTCGTCCAGCCCGACCCGACGGGCCTGCGCGAAATCGGCCTCGAGCATTGCCGCCACCTGCGCCGCAAAGCCTTCGTCGGCCGTCATCACCATCAGCTCGAAATTGAGCCGGAACGAGCGGTTGTCGAGGTTCGCGGTGCCGATGGCGGCGGCCTCGTCGTCGATCAGGATCACCTTCTGGTGCAGGAAGCCGGGCTGGTAGCGGTAGATCTTGATGCCGGCGGCAATGGCCTTGTGGGCGTACAGCGTGGAGGCGGCATAGACCACCAGGTGGTCGGGCCGCGATGGGATCAGGATGCGCACATCCACGCCGCGCAGCACCGCCAGCCGCAGCACCGCGAACACGGCCTCGTCCGGCACGAAATACGGCGACGTGATCCACACCCGGTGGCGCGCCGACTGGATCGCCTCGACAAAGAACAGCGAGCAGGTTTCCTGCGCATCGGCCGGTCCCGACGGCACCACCTGGCAGGTCATGCGCCCGCCCGCGTCCGGCGGCGGCATCAGCAGATGCGGCACCTCGCGCGCGGCCCAGTACCAGTCTTCGGCAAAGGCCATCTGCAAGTCCAGCACGGCGCTGCCGCGCAGCGCGATATGGGTGTCGCGCCAGGGCGCGAGCGGCGGGCGCTGGCCCAGATATTCGACGCCAACATTGTGGCCGCCGATGAATGCCTCACAGCCGTCGACGATCACCAGCTTGCGGTGGTTGCGGAAATTGAGCTGGAACCGGTTGACAAAACCGCGATGCGTGGAAAACGCCCTCGCCTCGACCCCGGCATCGAGCAGCGTGCGCACGTAGCGGCGCGACATGGCATGGCAGCCGATGCGGTCGAACAGGAAGTACACCTTGACGCCGGCCTGCGCGCGCTCGCACATCAGCGCTTGCAGGCGCTGGCCCAGCGCATCGTCGTGGACGATGAAGAACTGCACGATCAGCACCTGCCTGGCGCGCGCCATCGCCGCGAAGATCGCCTCGAAGGTCTGCTCGCCGTCGATGAGCAGGCGCACATCGTTGTTGGCCAGGCACGGCATGCCGGTCAGGCGCGGCAGCGCGCGCATGCAGGCCTGCACCGGCGCGTGGACCACGCAGGCGCTGCGCGCCTCGCGCTCGCGCGGGGTCATGCCGTGGCGGATTTCGCGCAGCCGGTCGTCGTTGAAGCGGCGCGCGTCGACATAGCCGGCGAAGGTGCTGCGCCCGAAGATCAGGTAAGGGACCAGGGTGAAGTACGGCATCATCAGCAGCGAGCCGGCCCAGGCGATCGCGCCCGGCGCGGTGCGCACCGTCATGACGGCATGCAGCGCAGCCACCACGCCTACGACGTGAAAGGCCAGCACGATGATGGCGATGACACTCGGGCTCTGCAGCATCGGTGGGCTTGTGTCCGCTGACCGGGTCGCGATGCGCGCTATTTTGGCACAGCACGGTCCGGATGCACCGGCTGCCCGCGGCCTGCCGGCGCTGCCTTCTTTTTTGGCACGCCGATGGCATCAAGGTGCCAGGCCGCTGCCAGGGCAGCATGCCCCCGCTTGTCCACAGGCGCTGTGGACAACTTTCGGTAGCGCCCGACAGTTGCCTCAGCCTCACCATCGACTCCGCTTCGATCACGGCGAACCACGAGAATCGATAGATATTTCAGCAATGTCTGATTGTTTTTCGGACCGCACTTTTAATACGCTTTCCGGCTAGGCAACGCGGTGCCATCGAGGTGCCGTGGCCGGGGCTGTCCGACCGCGGCCCGGGCGTTGATTGCCGGCTTTCGCCTTACGGTTCGTATCCTGCCCTGTGGTCCGCCTCCGATGAATATTGCGCTGCTCATGGGTTTTTCGCCCCAACTCCGTATCGTGGCCGAACTGCTGGAAGGCGCCGGCTTCCGTTGCCGCGTGTTCGGGACCGGCCGCGAGCTGATCCACCGCGTCAGCCAGGAGCTGTACGACATGCTGCTGATCGACGATGCCCTGCCCGACCTGCCTGCGCTGGAAGTGGTGCGCGCGGTGCGCAGCGCGCGCTCACGCGATGTGCCGATCATCCTGCTGGCCACCGACAACAGCGAAGACAAGCTGGTCGATGCGCTCGACGCCGGCGCCGACGACTACGTCTGCCGCCCGCTCAATGCGCGCGTGCTGATGGCGCGCATCACGGCATTGCGCCGGCGCGTGACCGGCGAACGCCTGCGCCAGGGCCTGGTGGTGCAGGCCGGCCCCTACCAGCTCAACAGCATGGGCCGCTTCGCCACGCTGCATGGCGAGCGCATCGCCATGACGCCGAAGGAATTCGACCTGGCCATGATGCTGTTCTCGAATGTCGGCCGTGTGCTGGCCGCCGAGCGCATCCAGCAGGCGATCTGGCGGCATGAACTGCCACCGCTGTCGCGGGCGCTGGCGGGCCTGATCTCGCGGCTGCGCAAGACGCTGCGCATCGGCGTGGCCAACGGCATCGTTATCACGGTGGTCTACGCGCACGGCTACCGGCTTGACGTGCTGGAAGAGAGCATCGCGCCCAGGCTGCCAAAGCCGCCGACGCGGCCGTCCATGCCCGGCCCCGCGAACAACTGAGCCGCGCTACGCCGGCAGCGTATCCGACAAGGCCAGGAAGTCGAGTACGGCCATGCCGTCGACGGATCGCTTGGCCTCGCGCTTGGCCGCGGCCGCCGCGGCGCCGATCTGCTGGCTGCCCAGGCGCTGCAGGCCGGCGACACCCTCGCCGCTGACGCATACCACGCCCACCGCCATCGATACCGGAGGAAAGAACACCGGCCGCCCGTGCCGGTCTTCGCCATGCATGCCGCCGGCGGCGACGTCGGGCGGCGCATACATGGCGCGCGCGGCATCGTTGAAGCGCAGGATCGCGGCCCGCATGCGCTCGGCCCAGTCGGCGCTCTGGTACAGCACCAGGAAATCGTCGCCGCCTACGTGGCCCAAAAAGTCGCGGGCCGGGTCGCACGCCTCGGCCAGGATCGCGGCCGCGCCCTTGAGCATCTCGTCGCCTTTCCAGTAGCCGTATTTGTCGTTGAATGGCTTGAAGTGGTTCAGGTCGACATAGCAGGCATGGAACTCGCTGGCGGCCTCGATCAGGCGATCGATATGCTGGTTCAGCGGGATATTGCCCGGCAGGAAGGTCAGCGGGTTGGCGTAGCGGGCCGCTTCCATGCGCACCTCGGTGATCGCGCGGATCAGGTCGGCACCGGTGCCGAGCCCGATATAGCGGCCCTGGTCGGTGATGACGAAGCCGTCGGCGAGCGAGCGCGTGCTCTCGCCCGACAGGATCTGCGCCATGTCCTCCAGGCTGGCACGCTGGTCGAAGCAGGCCGGATCGCGGCTGGCCATGGCGATGCAGGCCTTCTTGCCATAGAGCTCGCGATGGAACGGCGCGGCGTAGCGGTCGATAAAGGCCTGGCGGCCGATGATGGCCAGCGGCCGCCCCTCGTCATTGACGACCGCCACCGCCTGCAGCTCGGGCTGGTCCTGGAAGGTGCGCAGCACCGCATCGTTGCTGGCCGACGGCGAGACCGTCGGCGCCGGCCGCAGCAGCCGTCCCGCGGTGATGCCGGACCAGCCCGAGCGCACCATCTGCGGAAACACCGCAATACGGCGCGATGCCAGCGCCTGCCGTACATGCAGCGCGGCCTGCGCCGCCGGCTGCGTCACTGGCCGTCCGACGTAATACCCCTGGGCGCCGGTCACGCCCAGGTCGCGCACCACGGCCAGTTCGTCTTCGTCTTCAATGCCTTCGGCGATCACGCGCCCGCCAAAGGCACTCATCATGCGCAGCAGCGCGCGCAGGATCTCCAGGCGGCGCGAACATGACGCGATGCCGCGCACCAGCGACTTGTCGATCTTGACGAAATGCGGCGACAGGTGCGCGAGCAAGTCCAGGTTGGCGTGTCCGGTGCCGAAATCGTCGAGCGCGTACTGCATGCCAAGTTCGCGCAGCACCGACATGGCCACGCCAAAGCTGGCGGCGTCGCCGATCGGGGTCTGTTCGGTCACCTCGATCACCAGCCGCGACGGTGCGATGCCGGCTTCCAGCAGCGCCGCCATCAGCCGCCCCCGGTCGGCCAGCAGGTGGCGCAAGGTCTGCGGGCTGAAATTGAGGAAAAGTTTGCCGGACAGGTCGAAGCCGCGCCAGGCGACCAGCGCGGTGCGCGCCGCCTCGACCTCCAGCGCGATGGTGGCGGGAACGCTTTGCGCCAGGCGGAACAGCGCGTCCGGTGCCGCCCACGGCGAGCCCACGGGACCGCGGATCAGCGCTTCGTAGCCCAGGATGGCGCCGCTGTCGGCCTGCACGATGGGCTGGAACACGGCGTGCAGCGGCGGCAGACGCGCCGGCGCAAGCACGGCCCCGCCCGGGACAGCGCTGGCAGCGTCGGGCGCGGGATCGTGCTGGGAGGTGGCGACAGTCAGGCCATTCATGGGAAGCAAGCGGGATGGTGCGGCAGCGCTCAGGGCGCAGTGCGCCCCACATTGCATGACATCCACATGACAGCACGATGACAGTCCATATCGAAAGGATGTCACGTTGGCGTCACGTTGATCGACGACGATCCCTGCCGCCGCGGCGACTGTCCCGTACAGAGGACGGCGCCAGCGGCGAATTGGGTCAAGCCCGGGCTGCGCTGGCTGGTCACGCCGGCGCGCCCGTCTGGAGTCATCTCCGTGTTGCAAGTTTTCAAGACATCCCTGCCCGGCCAGCGTCGGGCAGTTGCCCCCGCGCGCTGGCTGGCGCGGCCGGGCCGCCTGCCTCTGGTGGCGCGCCTGTGCGCCGCCTTTGCCCTGGTCTACCTGTTCGGCGCCGCGGTCGGCCTGACGGGCATCGCCAATCTGGTCTCGATCAAGGCGCGAACCGATACCCTGTACCAGCACGACATGCACGGCGCCATCTCGGCAGAGCGGGCGCAATCGGCGCTGGCAGCGCTCGGACGCGCCCAGCTGGCGCTGACCATGGCCACCAGCAGCACCGAGCGCGACGGCGCCGCCGGGGAGATCGCGGCGGCGCTGTCGCAGCTCGATGCGGCACTCGCCGGCGT
>JABFVP010000189.1 GCA_013362725.1 Cupriavidus sp. | reverse complement strand
AGCCGGCGGCCGGCCCAACGTGGTGATGCGCACGCTGTTCGGCATCGCCGCGGTGGTGGCAACGGCGTCGATCTTCTCGGTGGCCTATGTCACCGACCCGGTGGTGGTGGTCGTGCTGCTGTCCTCCACGCTGTTCTTCCTGCGCTGGTGCGGCCTGTTCTGGTGCGTGCCGTCGATGCTGGGCACGCGCAACAAGGTCGGCTTCCTGGGCGGCGTGATGAACCTGGGCGGCAATATCGGCGGGATCTCGGTGCCGATCATCGTTGGCATGATCGTGCAGTTCACCGGCTCGTATTTCCTGGCGCTGATGTTCTTCGCCGCGGCTGGCGTGGGCCTGCTGCTGGCTTCCACCGCGATCGACTACGAGACTAAGATCC
The DNA here is from genome assembly GCA_013362725.1 of Cupriavidus sp. Classification (GTDB taxonomy): domain Bacteria; phylum Pseudomonadota; class Gammaproteobacteria; order Burkholderiales; family Burkholderiaceae; genus Cupriavidus. Next base: position 5,219 of record JABFVP010000189.1, on the reverse strand, counting down.
CCGTCTGAAGACCCGTCGGATCACCGAGTTTCGCAAACAGAAGACATCCCGCGACAGGCGCCGGCAATGTCCCGGCGCCCGCACTCACTCCTGAGACAGAACCACAATGACCAAGCAAATCCGACTCGGCATGCTGACGCCGTCTTCCAACACCGCGCTCGAACCGATCACCAGCGCGATGGTGGCCGGCCTGCCCAATGTCAGCGCGCATTTCTCGCGCTTCACCGTCACCGAGATCTCGCTGCGCGACCAGGCCCTGGGCCAGTTCAACCTCGACAAGATCCTGGCCGCCGCCAGCCTGCTGGCCGACGCGCGCGTCGACGTCATCGCCTGGAACGGCACCTCTTCCGGCTGGCTCGGCTTCGACAAGGACGAAGCGCTGTGCAAACAGATCACCGAAGCCACCGGCATCCCGGCCACCACCTCGGTGCTGGCGCTCAACGAAATCCTGGAAAAGACCGGCGCGCGCAACTTCGGCCTGGCCACGCCGTACCTGGACGACGTGCAGCAGCGCATCGTCGCCAACTATGAGCGCAGCGGCTTCCATTGCGTGGCCGAAAGCCACCTGGACCTGCACGTGAACTACAGCTTCGCCGAGGTCGAGGAAGACACCATCCGCGAGATGGTGCGCGGGCTGGCGCAGCACCGGCCGCAGGCCATCACCACCTTCTGCACCAACCTGCGCGCCGCGCATCTGGCCGAAGAACTGGAAGCGGAAACCGGCATCCCGCTGTACGACACCATCTCAACAGTGGTATGGAAATCCCTGCGCCTGTGCGGCGTCGATACGCGTGAACTGCGCGGCTGGGGCCGCCTGTTCCGCGAAGTCGAGTAAGCCGGCAACTCCATCGTCCTGTGCAGATATGCAGTGCGCGTCCGCAGGGACGCGCATTGCCGCATAAGAGCCCCGATCCTAGACTGCCTGCACGGCCGCCACAATGGCGTGGCGGCCAGGCAACCACCACAGGATCGCGATGAAGCTCTACTACACTCCGGGCGTCTGCTCGATGGCCGTCCATATCGCCCTGCGCGAAGCCGGCCTGCCGGTCACGCTGGCCAGGGTCGACCTGCACACGCACAAGCTGGCCGTGCCCGAGAACGGCACCGACGACTACTACACCGTCAACCCGCGCGGCTACGTGCCGCTGCTGCAGCTGGACGACGACTCGCGCCATACCGAGGTGGCGTCGCTGCTGCAATACATCGCCGACCTCGTTCCCGAACGCAAGCTGCTGCCCGCGGCCGGCACGCGCGAGCGCCTCGAAGTCACCGGCTGGATCACGCTGGTGTCGACCGAATTGCACAAGGTCTTCAGCCCGTGGCTGTGGCACAAGGAAACCGCGCAAAGCACGCAGGACGAGTGCAAGGCCAAGTTGCAGCGCCGCTTTGCCGAACTCGACCAGCACCTGCAAACCCGCCAGTACCTGACCGGCGACACCTTCACGGTGGCCGATGCGTATTGCTTCACCATCGTCGGCTGGGCCCGCATCCTGAAGCTGCCGCTCAACGACTACCCGGCGCTGCAGCAATCCTTGTCGCGCGTTGCGGCACGGCCCGCGGTGCGGGAAGCGATGCGGGCCGAAGGGCTGGTGCGCGACTGAGCTCAGCCGCACGGAGGATCGCTGCTCAGCGCGGCGCGGCGAGCAGCGATTCGATCTTAGCCACCAGCTCTTTGTCGTCCGGCGTGGTGCGGCTGCCGTAGCTGGCCACCACCTTGCCGTCGCGGCCGATCAGGTATTTGTAGAAATTCCATTTCGGCGCGGTGCCGGTCTGCTTTGCCAGCAGCGCGTACATCGGGTTGGCATCGCCGCCGCGCACATGCGATTTGCCCAGCATCGGGAACTTGACGCCGTAGGTGTTGTAGCAGAAGTCCGCGATCTCTTTCTGCGAGCCCGGCTCCTGCGAGAAATCGTTGGACGGGAAGCCCAGCACCACCAGCCCGCGCGCGTTGTACTTCGCGTACAGCGCCTCGAGCCCTTCGTACTGCGGCGTGAAACCGCAATAGCTCGCGGTATTGACCACCAGCACCACCTTGCCCGCGTACTGGCACAGGTTCTGCGGCGCATCGTCCTGCAGGCGCGGGAAGGTGAAGTTCAGCGATGCCGGGCAGGTGCCAGCGGCGGCAGCGGCGGCGGGCTTGTCGGCGGCGCGCAGTGGTGCCGGCAGCAGCGCTGCGCTGGCGGCTGCCAGGGCGAGGGCGGCAGCCAGGGGAACGGACAGGCGGAAAGGCAGGGGGCGACGGCTCATGGCGACGGGGCTCCGGTGGTCGGCTCGCTGGTTCGGGTACGCGTTAGTTTACGCCGATGGCGGCCAGCCGGATGCGCCCCGCGTCAGTCCATCGCCAGCGTGGCGGCGTGCTCGGTGACGCTGCTGCGCAACTCGACGTCCGGCATGCGGCGCACGATCAGCAGCGCCAGCACCGCCGCCGCCGCGCCCACCGCAAAGATCAGGTGAAAGCCCGATTCGACGCCGCCGGCCAGCACCGCGCGCACCGACGGCGACAGCTGCGCGAAGGCCTCGCTGCCATGGCGCAGCGCGCCCAGGTCCAGCGCCTGCGTAACCCCCGAAGCTGCCAGCGCCTGGCGGAATTCCAGCGTCAGCAGCGTGCCGGCCAGCGCCCCACCCAGCGCGCTGCCGAGCGAGCGCAGCACCAGCAGCGCGCCGGTGCCGGCACCGGTATCGCGGCGCTCGAGCGCGTTCTGCACGCTCATCAGCGTTGCCACCATGGTGATGCCCAGGCCCACGCCAGCCAGCGTCATCGCCGCCAGCACCACGATCAGCGGCACCGCCGGGGTCACCAGCGCCAGCACGATCAGGCCCAGCGCGCCGGCGATATAGCCCGCGGTCAGGATGCCGCGCATGCGGCCCACGCGCGGCGCCAGCCACGCGACGATGAAATTGCCCGCCACCGTCGCCAGCAGGAACGGCATCACCAGCAGGCCAGAAGTCGACGCATCGGCGCCGCGTACCAGCTGGAAGTGCAGCGGCAGGGCGAAGATGCACAGGAAGATGTCGAGCGCGGCCAGCGCCGACGCGGCCACGCCCAGCACATAGGCGCGGTTGGCGAACAGGCGCGGCGGCAGCATCGGGTCGGCCGCACGGCGCTCTTGCCAGGTCAGCAGCAGCACGGCAGCCACCGCGGCCAGCAGCAGGCCGACCAGTTCCGGCGAGAGCCAGTCATAGACATCGCCGCCCCAGCTCATCGCCAGCAGGAACGCGACGATGGCCACCGCCAGCAGCAGCGCGCCCAGCCAGTCCACGCGCGCACGCCCGCCGCGCGCGGGCAGCATGGCCAGGCCGCGGTAGCACATCAACATCGCCAGCAGCCCCAGCGGCACATTGACCCAGAACAGCCAGCGCCACGACATGTGGTCAGAGACCCAGCCGCCCACCAGCGGCCCGGCGATCGACGCCACCGCCCACACCGTGGCCAGGTAGCCCTGGTAGCGCCCGCGCTGGCGCGGCGCCACCACGTCGGCGATGGCCGCCTGCGCCAGCGACATCAGCCCGCCGCCGCCCACGCCTTGCAGCGCGCGGAACAGGATCAGCTGGCCCAGCGTCTGCGCCAGCGCGCACGCCACCGAGGCGCCGATAAACAGCGTGATCGCCACCATCAGCAGGCGCCGCCGACCGAAGCTGTCGGACAGCTTGCCGTACAGCGGCGTGGTCACCGTCGACACGATCAGGTAGGCCGTGACAATCCACGACAGGTGGCCGAAGCCGTTCAGGTCGTTGGCGATCGCCGGCACCGCCGGGATCACCACGGTCTGGTCGAGCGCCGCCAGCAGGATGCACAGCACGATGCCGCCGATCACGCGCATCACTGCGCGGTGGTCGTGGGCGGGCAGGGTGGAGGCGGGCGTGGACGAAAGAGCGGACGCGGCAGGACCGGCGGAGGCGGGCGAAGACATGGGCAAGCACGGCCGCACCGATGTGCGGCAAAATCAACGTCAAAGCAGGGAATATCGGCCGGGAACCGCGCGAGGGAGGCGTGATGCCGGGGCGGGCGGCCTAATTCAGCGAACGCATAATTATATGCGGCCCGCGACTATCGTGCGCGCGGTCGTGCGCGCGGCGCGAACGGTCCGGGCCGAGAAGGGCTCGCTTGCCTGCCGCTGCCTTCTCCACCCAGAGCGAAGGCAGCAACCATAAAACCCTAGTGGCCGCCGCCGGTGATGTAGTGCTCCAGCTGCTCGATGATGAACTGCTGTTCCGAGATGATGTCCTTGACCAGGTCGCCGATCGACAGCATGCCGATCAGCTCGTCGCCCTGCATCACCGGCAGGTGGCGCAGCCGGTGCCGCGTCATCAGCGCCATGCATTCGTCAGTGGTCTGGTTGGCGCTGACGTAGATCACCGCGGTGGTCATGATGTCGCGCACCAGCGTCTCGCGCGAAGTGCGCTGCATCAGGATTACCTTGCGCGCGTAGTCGCGCTCGCTGAGGATGCCCTGGATCTCGCCATGCTCGATGACCAGCAGCGCGCCAATGCCTTTCTCGGCCATCAGCTGCAGCGCGGCGTAGACGGTCGCCGTGGGCGGAATGCTGTAGATGGCCTGACTCGGCTTGGACTCCAGAACCTGGCGTGCGGTTTTCATCACCAACTCCTTTTCCGTCGAGAAAACATGCGGCTGGCGCTACCTGCCCTGCTGCCAATGGAACCAGAGTAGCAAAGGATCGCGCGGGCTTACAGGGTGACTTACGCTAATCTTTGTAAGCAAGGGTGTGGCGCCGCCACTACTGGCGCCGCCCGCACTACTCGGTCAGCATCCGCACCTTCACCTTCTTGCCCTTGACCTTGCCGGCGTTGAGCCGCTTCACCGCCTCGCGCCCGATGCTGCGCTCGACGGCGATATAGGTCGACATTTCCCGTACGTTGATCTTGCCGATCTGCTCCTTGGCGAAGCCCGCCTCGCCGGTCAGCGCGCCCAGGATGTCGCCGGGACGGATCTTCTCCTTGCGGCCGCCCAGCATCTGCAGCGTCACCATCGGCGCCAGCAGGCGCTCGGTGCTGGCCGGCGTCAGTTCGGCCAGCGGGTGCCATTCGAACTCGCCGCCGTGGTGCTGCTCCAGGTTGCCCACGCGCCCCATCTCGTCCATGCTGACCAGGCTGAAGGCCCAGCCCTCCTGGTCGGCGCGGCCGGTGCGGCCGATGCGGTGCACATGGACTTCCGGGTCGGGCGTGATCTCGACATTGATCACCGCTTCGAGTTGCGCGAT
>JABFVP010000389.1 GCA_013362725.1 Cupriavidus sp. | reverse complement strand
CTAACCCATTGGAGATTCACATGTCCGTGACCATGCGCGAAATGCTGGAAGCCGGTTGCCACTTCGGCCACCAGACCCGCTTCTGGAACCCGAAGATGGCCCCCTTCATCTTCGGCCATCGCAACAAGATCCACATCATCAACCTCGAAAAGACGCTGCCGATGTTCCAGGACGCCATGAAGTACGTGCGTCAGCTGGCGGCCAATCGCGGCACCATCCTTTTCGTGGGCACCAAGCGCCAGTCGCGCGAAATCCTGGCTGAAGAAGCTGGCCGCGCCGGCATGCCCTACGTCGACGCCCGCTGGCTCGGCGGCATGCTGACCAACTTCAAGACGGTCAAGACCTCGATCAAGCGCCTGAAGGACATGGAAGCCGCCAAGGAAGCCGGCGCGCTGGAAACCATGAGCAAGAAGGAAGCGCTGATGTTCGAGCGCGAGATGATCAAGCTGGAAAAGTCGATCGGCGGCATCAAGGAAATGGGCGGCGTGCCTGACGCGATCTTCGTGGTCGACGTCGGCTACCACAAGATCGCCGTGACCGAAGCCAACAAGCTGGGCATCCCCGTGATCGGCGTGGTCGATACCAACCACTCGCCGGAAGGCATCGATTACGTGATCCCGGGCAACGACGACTCGAGCAAGGCCGTGGCCCTGTACGTGCGCGGCGTGGCCGACGCCATCCTGGAAGGCCGTGCCAATGCCGTGCAGGAAGTCGTTGAAGCCGCCCGTGGCGACGACGAATTCGTCGAAGTGCAGGAAGGCTGATAGCCTCCCGGCCCGCTGCTGAAAGGAACCCGATAGCGCGCACGTCAACACACGACAAGGCAGGCATCGCCTGCCGCCCGGCACGCCGGGCAGCGCGCAGGGCGCAAGCCGGGGTACTTCGGCGGCAGGGCAAAAAAAGGGGGCACATCTGGCGCCCCCTTTTTTCGAATTTGAATTGTTGTCATCCGCGCCAGGCAAGATCTGCCGCGGGTGCGCTGAAGACCCACCGACCGGGTGCCGCGGGCGACTGCCGGCAGCCGGCGCGAACCATTCAAGGAGTGACAAATGGCGGCAATTACCGCAAGCATGGTTGCAGAACTGCGCGCGAAGACCGACGCGCCGATGATGGAATGCAAGAAGGCCCTGACCGAGGCCGACGGCGACCTGAACAAGGCCGAAGAGCTGCTGCGCGTCAAGCTGGGCAACAAGGCCAGCAAGGCCGCCTCGCGCGTGACCGCAGAAGGCGTGGTCGCATCGTTCATCGACGGCACCACCGGCGTGCTGGTCGAACTGAACTGCGAAACCGATTTCGTCTCCAAGAACGACGACTTCCTGGCCTTCTCGGCCAAGGTGGCTGAACTGATCGCCAAGCAGAACCCGGCCGACGTGGCCGCGCTGTCGGCGCTGGAAATCGACGGCGTCAGCGTCGAAGCCACCCGCGCTGCCCTGATCGGCAAGATCGGCGAGAACATGACGATCCGCCGCTTCGTGCGCTACGCCAACGGCGGCAAGCTGGTCTCGTACCTGCACGGCACCCGCATCGGCGTGATGGTCGAGTTCGACGGCGACGAAGCCGCCGCCAAGGACGTCGCCATGCACGTGGCCGCGATGAAGCCGGTGTCGCTGTCGGCCGAGCAGGTCCCTGCCGACCTGATCGCCAAGGAGCGCAGCATCGCCGAGCAGAAGGCCGCCGAATCGGGCAAGCCGGCCGAGATCGCCGCCAAGATGGTCGAGGGTTCGGTGCAGAAGTACCTGAAGGAAGTCTCGCTGTTCAACCAGCCGTTCGTGAAGAACGACAAGCAGACCGTCGAGCAGATGCTGAAGGCCGCCAACACGACCGTGAAGGGCTTCACCCTTTACGTCGTGGGCGAAGGCATCGAGAAGAAGCAGGACGACTTCGCCGCTGAAGTGGCCGCCCAGGTGGCCGCTGCCCAGAAGGGCTGAGGTCCGGGGCGCCAGGGACTGGCCGTCGTGGCCGGCCCGGGCGCCTATAATGCCGCAGGGGCGCCGCAAGGTGCCCCTCTGCATAAGTAGTGCAGCACGGCGTGGCCGGCGTTGCGCTGCAGCAGTCTGTTTCCGCGGTGGTCCGGTCCCGGCCGGGGCACCCCGAAAACCGGCTTTTCTCCTGCCGGCGGCACGATGACCCGTGCCGCCGGTGCCAAAACATACGTCCCAGTGTCTCAACCGAGTCGTCTTGACCGAGCCGTCTCAACCGAGCGAACTGCTCCTTCCGAGGGTGAACATGCCAGCCTACAAGCGCGTCCTTCTGAAACTGTCCGGTGAAGCCCTGATGGGCGACGATGCCTTCGGCATCAACCGCTCCACCATCGAGGCCATGGTGAACGACATTGCCGAGATCGTGAAGCTCGGCGTGCAGGTGGCGGTGGTGATCGGCGGCGGCAATATCTTCCGCGGCGTCGCCGGCGGCGCTGCCGGCATGGATCGCGCCACCGCCGACTACATGGGCATGCTGGCCACCATGATGAACGCACTGGCGCTGCAGGACGCGATGCGCCACGCCAATATCGAAGGCCGCGTGCAGTCGGCGCTGCGCATGGACCAGGTGGTCGAGCCCTATATCCGCCCGCGCGCGATCCGCCAGCTGGAAGAGGGCAAGGTGGTGATCTTCGCCGCCGGCACCGGCAACCCGTTCTTCACCACCGACACCGCGGCCGCGCTGCGCGGCTCCGAGATCGGCGCCGAGATCGTGCTGAAGGCGACCAAGGTCGACGGCGTCTACACTGCCGACCCGAAGAAGGATCCGAGTGCCACGCGCTACACCACCATCAGCTTCGACGAGGCCATCTCGCGCAACCTGCAGGTGATGGACGCCACCGCGTTCGCGCTGTGCCGCGACCAGAAGCTGCCGATCAAGGTGTTCTCGATCGTGAAGCCGGGCGCGCTCAAGCGCGTCATCCTGGGCGAGGATGAGGGTACGCTGGTGCACGTGTGAGCCTCGTCTGCGTGCCCGGTAACGGATGCCGCATCGCGGTGCTGGTATCCATCCGGGCAAAGAGTAGAATGATTCATTTTCGATCCCCACCAGAGGGGATCTTGGTTGGCTGATTTCCGGAGGTAAAAATGAGCGTCGCCGACACAAAGAAGAGCGTCGAGCAGAAAATGCAGAAGTCGATCGAAGCCTTCAAGGCCGATCTGGCTAAGATCCGCACCGGCCGTGCCCATACCGGCCTGCTCGACCACGTTCAGGTGGATTACTACGGTTCGATGGTGCCCATCAGCCAGGTGGCGGCGATCGGTCTGGCCGATGCCCGTACCATCACGGTGCAGCCGTGGGAAAAGAAAATGGTGGGCGCGGTCGAGAAGGCCATCCGCGATTGCGACCTCGGCCTGAACCCGGCCACCATGGGCGAAGTGATCCGTGTGCCGATGCCTGCACTGACCGAAGAGCGCCGCAAGGAGCTGACCAAGGTCGTGAAGGGCGAGGCCGAGGGTGCCAAGGTGGCGGTGCGCAATCTGCGCCGCGATGCCAACGAGCAGTTCAAGAAGCTGGTCAAGGACAAGACCATCTCCGAGGACGAAGAGCGCCGCGGCCAGGACGAGGTGCAGAAACTGACCGACAAGTACGTGGCCGAGATCGACAAGATGGTCGCCGAAAAAGAGAAGGAGATCATGACGGTCTGACGCCCGTCCCGGCCTTGCCGGGTCTGTCAGCGACCGTCTCACGCCCATGCAGCACATCAGCTCGACGCTTGCCGTACCCGATACTTCCTATGTGCCCAGGCATGTTGCCATCATCATGGACGGCAACGGCCGCTGGGCGACCCAGCGGCACCTGCCGCGCGTGGCGGGGCACAGCCGCGGGCTGGACGCCGTGCGCGCGGTGGTCGAAGCCTGCGCCGCGCGGGGCGTGCAATACCTGACGCTGTTCGCGTTCAGCTCCGAGAACTGGCGCCGTCCGGCCGACGAGGTCTCGTTCCTGATGCGGCTGTTCATGATGTCGCTGCGGCGCGAAGTGGTGAAGATGCACGCCAACAACATTCGGCTGCGGGTGGTGGGCGACCTGAGCCGCTTCAGCCCGCGCATCCAGCGGCTGATCCAGGATGCCGAGGCGCGCACCGCCGGCAATACCGGCCTGACCGTCACCATCGCCGCCAACTACGGCGGGCGCTGGGACCTGCTGCAGGCCATGCGCAAGATGCTGGCGCGCTCGCCGATGCTCGATCCCGAATCGATCGACGAATCGCTGCTGGCCCCGCACCTGGCGATGGCCTATGCGCCCGAGCCGGACCTGTTCATCCGCACCGGCGGCGAACAGCGCATCAGCAATTTCCTGCTGTGGCAGCTCGCCTATTCCGAGCTGTACTTCACCGACGTCTACTGGCCGGATTTCGACGCGGCGGAACTCGACAAGGCCTTCGCCTCGTACCGCCAGCGCGAACGCCGCTTCGGCCGCACCAGCGCGCAGCTGGTCGCGCCCGGACTTTCGGGTACGGCCTGAGCCCGGCCACTCCAACTTTTCACGGGACCGCAGCGCATGCTCCTCACCCGCGTCATCACCGCCCTGTGCCTGTTGCTGCTGATCCTGCCGATCCTGTTCCTGGCGCCGCCGGCGGGCCTGGCGGGACTGCTCGGCGTGATCGTGCTGCTGGCCGGCTGGGAATTCGGCCGCCTGATCGGACTGCGCGGGCCGTGGCCCTATGTCTATGCGCTGGCCTGCCTAGTCGCCACCATCACCTGGCATGACCTGCCGCAGCGCCACGCCACCACCTGGCTGCTCGAGGCCGCAGTGGTGTGCTGGGGCGTGGCGGTGCTGCTGCTGGCGCGCGGCGTGCGCACCGCCAACCCGGCCTTCACCGCGCTGGGCGCGGTGCTGGGGCTGGTGATGCTGCCCGCGTTTGCCCATGCCACCATGATCCTGCGCGGCGCCGGCATCGGCGTGCTGCTGACCGCCGCGGTGCTGGTGTGGGCCGCCGACATCGGCGCGTATTTCACCGGCAAGGCGATCGGCCGGCGCAAGCTGGCGCCCGGCATCAGCCCGGGCAAGTCGTGGGAAGGCGCCATCGGCGGCTGGGTACTGGCGCTGGTAATCGGCCTCGCGCTGGCGGGCACCCACGCCTTTGCCCCGACCTGGTTCTCGGTGATGGGCGACCGCGGCGGGCTGGGCTTCGTCGCCGCGCTGACCACGCTGCTGGTCGCGGCCAGCGTGGTGGGCGACCTGTTCGAATCCCTGCTCAAGCGCCAGGTCGGCAAGAAGGACAGCAGCCGGCTGCTGCCCGGCCATGGCGGCGTGCTAGACCGTATCGACGCCTTGCTGCCGGTGTTTCCGCTGGCGGCCCTGATGCTGATTTTTCTCTGAAGCCGACTGCTATGCATCGCATCACCATCCTGGGCGCCACCGGCTCCATCGGCGAAAGCACGCTCGACGTGATCCGGCGCCATCCCGGCCGTTACGCGGCGCATGCGCTCAGCGCCCATCGGCAGGTGCGCAAGCTGGCCGACCAGTGCATCGAATTCCGCCCGGCGCGCGCCGTGGTCGGAACGGCCGAGGCGGCGCGCGAGCTGGAAACGCTGCTGCGCGCTGCCGGCGTGCCGACCGAGGTGGGCTTCGGCGAAGCCGCGCTGGAGTCCATCGCCGCCGATGCGCAGGCCGATGCGGTGAT
>JABFVP010000442.1 GCA_013362725.1 Cupriavidus sp. | reverse complement strand
CGGCGCAGGGCCGCCGCCACCGGGGCGGGCACGCCGGCGCTGACCAGCGCCGGATCGGCTACGGCCTTGGTGCTGGCCTTCGACGCTTTGGCGGGCTTGCTCGCCTTGGTTGCCTTGGCCGCCTTGGCCGGCGGCTTGGCGTAGGCCGGTGTCAGTGCCGGACCGCCGGCCAGCAGCACGGCGGCAAGGAGGGGCGAAAGCAGTGGCGACAGGCGGCGCAGCAGCGCGCCGGGTCGCGCTGCGGTGGGCGCGGCGAGGGTTCTTGGCATGGCGGCCATGTTAACGCATGGCCGCCCGCAAGCGGATGACAGGTGCGATGGCGCGGCGGTTCAGCCGGCCCGCGGCGGTGCCAGCCGTGCCAGCAGCGCGTTCAGCGTGGCCTGCTCGGCTTCGCTGAGCGCCTAGCTGACGTGGGTGTCGTGCGCCACCACCGCCTGCGTGGCGGCTTCCAGCGTGCGGCGGCCGGCCGGGGTCAGCACCAGGCTATAGGCGCGCCGGTCGCCCGCGGCGGGGCGGCGCGCCACCAGCTTCATGGCCTCGAGCGCATCCACCAGCAGCACCGCGCCGGAGCGCGCGATGCCCAGGATCTGCGCCAGCTCGGTCAGCTTCAGGTGCGGGTTGCGCGAGATGATCACCAGCGCCGAGAAGCGCGGCGGGGTGATCTGCCACTGCGCCAGCGACTGCACGAAGTCTTCGTAGATGCGGATCTGCGCGCGGCGGATGGCGTAGCCGACCAGGTGGTCGAGCACGCCGTAGTCGATGTTCGGCACATGCGGGTCGAAGCCGGCCTCGGTACCGGCGCCGGCGGCCGGGTCGGGCGCCAGCGGATCGCGCGTCTTGCGCCGCGCGGGGGCTGCGGCGGTGCGGGCCCGCCGCGCGGGGGTGGCGGGCGGGGTGCCGGATGCGTCGGGAATCATTTGAGCAGTTTCCAGTTGCCGTTCTCGATTGTCACCATAACCCGACCACGCTGGTCAAAGCCATAGTGGTCTTGCGCACTGAAGTTCAGCACCCCGTGCGAGACCACGATGTCGCGCTCGGTTTCCAGCGCGTGGCGCAGCGCCTGGCGGAAGGCCGGCGTGCCGGGGCGGGCCTGCTTCAGCGCCACCGGCACGATGCGCTCGAGCACCAGCCCGGCATCGTAGGCATGGGCGCCGAACTGCGTGCGGGTCTCGGCCCCGTACTGCTTTTCATAGCGGGTGACGTAGTCCAGCCCGGGCTTGCGCACCGGATCGCCGGCGGGCAGCTGTTCCGGCACGATCACCGGGCCCGCGGGCAGGATCGCGCCGTTGACCAGGCGGCCGCCGATGCGGATCAGGTCCTTGGTGGCGGCGCCGTGGGTCTGGTAGAGGGTGCCGCCGTAGCCGCGCTCGCGCAGCGTGGTGTGCGGCAGCGCGGCGCCGGTGCCGGCGCCGGCGATCAGGATGGCATCGGGTTTGGCGGCGATCAGCTTGAGCGCCTGCGCGGTCACGCTGGTGTCGGCGCGGCCGTAGCGCTCGGTGGCGATCAGGCGGATGCCGTTGGCGGCGGCGGCCGCGGTGAAATCCTTCAGCCAGGTCTCGCCGTAGGCATCGGCAAAGCCGATAAAGCCGATGGTCTTGACGCCCTGGGTCTTGGCGGTGGCGGCCACGGCATTGGCCATCAGCCGCACCGGCTGCGCCAGCCGGAAGGTCCATGCGCCGCGCCCGGGCTTGAGCTCGATCGGCGAGAACGCCAGCTGCACGGTCTGGGCTTCGTCGGCGACCTCGGCAATCGCGATCGACGGCGCCACCGCCGACGAGCCCAGGATGATGTCGACCTTGTCCTCGGCGACGAAGCGGCGTGCCGCCTTGGCGCCCTGGGTCGGATCGGAGGCATCGTCCAGCACGATGTAGCGCACCGGCTCGCCGCCGATCCGCTGCGGCAGGTAGGCCAGCGAATTTTTCTGCGGGATGCCGAGCGAAGCGGACGGGCCGGTGGTCGACAGGCTGACGCCGACGGTGATGTCGGCGAGGGCGGCGGTGGCGGTGAAGGCTAGGGCGATGCCGAGTGCGAGGCGGGCGCGCCTGGCAGGGGTGTGGGACGCCATGGTGGTTCTCCTCGAAGCTGAATGATCTTATGTGTTTTGAAGCTTACGCCTTGCCCTGCATCGACTGCCGGTCGAAACCCGCCAGCTGCTTGTACCGCAGCGAAATCGCTTCCAGCTCCGCGCGCGGAATCACCTGTTCGATATCGGCGAACCCTTGCGGCGCGCGTTCTTCCGCCAGCTGCATCACCTGCTCCGGCCCGTTCATGCGGTTGCGCAGCACGATGCCGGCGGTGCGCGGCAGGCGCTCGGCCTCGTATTCGCGCAGCGCGTAGCCGGTGTCGCGGGTGCCGAGCAGGCTGTCGACCAGGTAGCGCGCGTCGAGGATGGCCTGGGCGCTGCCGTTCGAGCCGATCGGGTACATCGGGTGCGCGGCGTCGCCCAGCAGCGTGACGCGGTCGAAGGTCCAGCGCGGCAGCGGGTCCTTGTCGACCATCGGGAATTCGTAGATGGCGCCGGCGCCGTCGATCAGCGCGGGGATGTCGATCCAGTCCCAGCGCCAGTCGGCAAACGCGGCACGGAACACGGACTTGTCGACCTGCTTGTTCCAGTCGCTGCGCGGCGGGGTGTCGGGCACGCTGTCGGGCACGCGCAGCTCGGCGATCCAGTTGACCAGCGAGCGGCCCTGGCGGCGCAGCGGTTCGGAGATGGGGTAGGCGACGAACTTCTGGTCCTGGTGCCCGGCCATGAACATCGAGCGGCCGTCCAGGTAGGGCGGCGCCTCGGTGACCGCGCGCCACAGCAGCCGGCGCGAGAAGCGCGGCAGGTCGCCGGCGGGATAGAAATGGCGGCGCACCGCCGAATGGATGCCGTCGGCGCCGACCAGCACGTCGGCGCCGGACTCGACCGCGGCGTTGTCGGCGCGGCGGCGCAGCACGAAGCGCGCCTGGCCGCGCGCGCCGGTATCCAGCACCGACTCGAAGCTGTGGCCGGTATGGACCGCGCCGGGGCCCAGGCGCTCGACCACGGTGCGGTGCAAGAGCATCTGGAATTCGCCGCGATGGATCGAGAACTGCGGCCAGTCATAGCCGGCGGCCAGCCCGCGCGGCTCATGCCAGATGCGCTGGCCCAGCTTGTTGTAGTACGACAGCGACGAGGTCTCGACCGCGATCGCGGCGAGCGCATCGCGCAGGCCCAGCTCGGACAGCACGCGCACCGCGTGCGGCAGCAGGTTGATGCCGACGCCCAGCGGGCGCAGCGTCTCGCTGGCCTCCCAGACCTCGGCCTCGATGCCGTGGCGGTGGCACAGCAGCGCCAGCGTCAGCCCGCCGATGCCGCCCCCGGCGATTGCGATCTTCATGGTGTCTCCCCGCGTACAGGTGGCGCCGGAGGCCGCGCGCAGGGCGCCGCCACCGATCGAATTTGTTATGGAGTATAACGATTCGGCCGGTGGCGGCAAGACGGGAAAGACCCCGGCGCACGGCGTCCGGGGTCGGGAAAAACCCGCGCTCAGCCCAGCGCGGCGCGTTCCGGATTGGCCGGGGCCGTGGACTTTGCCTTGAGCGCGGGCACCGGGAACACGATGTCGTAGAGCCAGTTGTAGACCAGCGCGTAGACCATGTAGAAGCCGGCCACGGCGATGTCCATGATGAGCGCGTCGACCAGGCTGATATCGAGGTACCACGCCAGCGACGGCAGGAACACCACCAGCAGGCCCAGTTCGAACAGCAGCGCGTGCAGCATGCGCACCGGCACCGACTTGCGCAGCTGGCCGGTGAAACGCAGCATGCCCTTGTCGAACAGCACGTTGTACAGGTAGTTCCAGCCGGTGGCGATCAGCGAGGCGACCGCGCCGATCAGCCCCATCTGGTGCAGTTCGTAGCCGAAGGCCCAGCTCGCCAGCGGGGCGAAGATCAGCAGGCCGACCACCTCGAAGCCAACGGCATGGCGGATCCGGTCCCAGGTTTTGCGCATGGTTTCTCCTTGCGGGCAAAGACGATGGGTCCTAGTCTATCTGCTGGGCCGGGATTGCCAAGTTGGATACCATCGCTTTAACAGATAGAATGGGGCGTGGAGGTACGTATGAGTCTCTCGCTGGAGCAATTGCAGGCCTTTGTCGCGGCGGCCGACACCGGCTCGTTCTCGGCCGCCGCGCGCCGGCTTGGCAAGGCCCAGTCGGTGGTCAGCGCGGCCGTGTCCAACCTCGAGATCGATGCCGGCAACGCGCTGTTCGACCGTAGCGGCCGCTACCCGGTGCTGACCCCCGCCGGCGAGCGCCTGCTGGCCGAGGCGCGTGTGATCCTGGAGCGCTGCGAGCATTTCCGCGGCGTCGCCAAGAGCCTGGGCGAGGGCGTCGAGACGCGGTTGGTGCTGGCGGTCGACGAGCTCTATCCGGAAGAAACGCTGGGCGCGCTGCTGGTGGAGTTTTCCGGGCGCTTCCCGGCGGTCGAGCTGGAACTGCTGTTCCCGCTGATGGAGGACGTCAGCCGGCTGGTGCTTGAGGGCGGCGCCGACCTCGGCATCATGTGGCGCCAGGAAGTGCTGCCGCCGGAGCTGGGCTTCCATGCGCTCGGCTGGATGCCGATGCAGATCCTGTGCGCGCCCGACCATCCGCTGGCGTCGCAGCGGGTGGACTGGGAAGAGCTCAAGCGCTACCGCCAGCTGATGGTAGCGACCCGCACCGACAGCGAGGAAAAGATGCGCCTGCGCGTCGCCGCCGACGTGTGGTGGGTGGAAAGCCAGTGGGTGATCGTCGAGCTGGTCAAGCGCGGGCTGGGCTGGGCCTTCGTGCCATGGCACGTGGTCGCCAATTCGCCGGCGGCGGCGCAGCTGGTGTCGCCGCCGCTGGCGTTCCAGCAGCAGGACTGGCCGGTGGCGATGGAGCTGGTGTGGCACAAGCAGCGGCCGCTGGGCAAGGCCGCCACCTGGCTGCGCGAGCGCATCTGCGCGCAGCCGCTGCCGAGCGCGCCGCAGCGCGGCGCCTAGCGCTGTCCGACGGTGGTGGGCGCGGCGGCTTGCCCGCTGGTATTCGCGCTGCCGCTACTGCCTGCCGGCTGCGCGTGCCAGCCGCCGCCCAGCGCCTTGATCAGCACCACCGCCGCGGTGTACTGGCGGCCGGTGATCGACAGCGCGGTGCGCTCGGCGGTGTAGGCGCTGGTCTGCGCCGTCAGCACGTCGAGCAGGCCGGCGGTGCCGGCGCGGTAGCGATTGTTCACCAGCGCCAGCGCCTCGCGCGCCGAGCGCAGCGCGTCGTTCTGCACCACCGCCTCCTGTTCCAGCAGCCGCTGCGCGGCGAGGTTGTCCTCGACTTCCTGGAACGCGCCCAGCACGGTCTGGCGGTAGTTGGCCACGGTCTGGTCGTAGGCGGCCACCGCCTGCGCCTTGGCCGCGCGGCGCAGGCCGCCGTCGAACAGCGTGCCGGCCAGGCCGCCGCCGATCGACCAGATCCGGTCCGGCAGCGACATCCAGCGCGCCAGCGTGCTGGCGGTCAGCCCGCCGCTGGCCGACAGCGACAGGGTCGGGTAGTAGGCCGCCTGCGCCACGCCGATCTGCGCATTGGCCGAGGCCATGCGCCGCTCGGCCGCGCCGATGTCGGGACGGCGCTCCAGCAGCTG
>JABFVP010000005.1 GCA_013362725.1 Cupriavidus sp. | reverse complement strand
CGCTGCAACCCAGGCCTAGCGCGCCGCATAATGTCGTCAACCACCACTTCCGGTGCCTGACATGCACCTTACCGACACCCGCGTCATCGGCCTGCTGCGCCATCCGCTGCGCTTTGCCTGGCACACGCTGCGCCAGTTCCGCGCCAACCAGGGCCTGCTGCTGGCCGGCGCGGTCGCCTACTACGCGCTGCTGTCGATCGTGCCGCTGCTGATCCTGATGGTGATCGCGCTGTCGCACGTGATCGAGCCCGCGTTGCTGCTGTCGACGCTGGCGCGCTATCTCGAATGGATCGTGCCCGGCCAGTCGCGCGCCCTGATCACCGAGCTGGCCGCGTTCCTGCGCAACCGCGCCACCATCGGCTGGGTGCTGCTGGGCACCATGCTGTTCTTCAGCTCGCTCGCGTTTACCGTGCTCGAGAACGCCATGTCGGTAATCTTCGAGCATCGCGTGGCGATCCGGCGCCGCCATTTCCTGGTCTCGGCGCTGCTGCCCTATTGCTATATCGCCGTGCTCAGCATCGGCCTGCTGCTGGTGACCGTGGTCTCGGGCGCGCTGCTGGCGATCGGCGAACGGCACGTCGAGGTGCTGGGCCACGACTGGTCGCTGGACCGCCTTTCCACCGGCCTGCTTTACCTGCTCGGCTTTATCGGCGAGGTGCTGATGCTGACCTCGATCTACCTGGTGATGCCGGTCGGCCGGCTGTCGCTGCGCCACGCGCTCAGCGGCGCGGTAATCGCCGCGGTGCTGTGGGAGATCTCGCGCCACGTGCTGGTGTGGTACTTCACCACGCTGTCGCAGGTCGGCCGCGTCTATGGCTCGCTGACCACGGCGATCGTGGTGCTGCTCAGCCTGGAAATCGCCGCGACGCTGCTGCTGCTGGGCGCGCAGGTGATCGCGGAATTCGAGCGCGGCGCCTGGCACAAGCTGCCGGGGCGCGATGGCCGGGCGGACGAATTCCACACCTGAGGGCCGACGACGCGGCCCCGTGCGGCTCAGGCCAGCGCCGCGTCCATGCAGGCGCGCAGGCGCGCTTGCGCCGCCGCGTCGAAGGCGCCGATGAAGACCAGCGCCGAGTCCTGGGAGCCGGCGCCCTGCGCCGGCCGCAGCCGCAGCCTGCCAGCGACGAGGTGGACCTCATGCAGCCGGGCGTCGGCGTCGAGCCGGACCAGCCCCTTGGCCCGCAGCAGGCGCACCGGCACGCTGGCCAGCGCCTGCCGCAGGCGCGCCTTGTCGAAGCTGCGGTGGGTCTGGTAGGCAACGCTGCGGATGCCGGCATGGCCGTCACCCATGGCGCCGCGCTGCCAGCCAGATCCATCCAGCCGCGCCGCGCCGCCGGGAGTCGGTAGCGCGCTTGCATCGAGAAACACCGACAGCGGCAGTTCGCCCGAGCACGCCGTCAGCACGGTCGCGTGCGGCGCCAGGCCGGCTGCCGTGGCGGCAGCGCGTGCCACGCCTTCGGCCCCGGCCAGGTCGGCCTTGGTCAGCGCCACCACCGACGCACCCATGACCTGCCGCCGCACCATGTCGCCGACCAGCGGATCGCGCAGGCTGTCGTGCACGCCGGTCGCGTCCACCGCGACCAGCACCGCGTTGAGCCGGAACGCCGGGTCCAGCAGCCCCACCTGCGCGATGCGCTGCGGGTCGGACACACCGCTGGCCTCGATCACCAGCAGCTCAGGCCGCTGCGCCCGCGCGGCGATGGCTACCAGCGCCTCGGCCAGCCGCCCGCCGATCGAGCAGCAGATGCAGCCGTTCTCCAGCTCGATCACATCGTCGCTGCGCGCGCGCACCAGCGCGGCGTCGATATTGACCGCGCCGAAATCGTTGACCAGCACCGCGATGCGGCACCCGTGCGCAGTGGCGAGCAGTCGGTTGACCAAGGTGGTCTTGCCGGCGCCTAGGTAGCCGCCGACCACCACCAGCGGAATCGGCGCGCGCGCGTTCATCGTGCCGGCGCCGGGAATACGCGTCCGCCCAGCACCGTGCCCCAGACCCGCACGTCCTTCAGGCGTGCGGCTGCCACGGCGGTGGGGTCGTCCTCCAGCACGGCAAAGTCGGCCAGCTTGCCGGGCGCGATGCTGCCGATGCGGTGCTCCAGCTTCAGCGTATAGGCCGCGCCCATGGTGATGGCGTAGAGCGCGTCGGCCAGCGTCAGCCGTTCGGCTTCGCCCAGCACGCGTCCGGAAGCGGTCTGGCGCTGCATCGCGCACCATGCCGTGAACAGCGGGTTCAGCGGCGTGATCGGCGCATCGGCATGGATCGCGAACGGAATCCCCAGCCGCCGCGCCGTGCCGGCCGGGTTCATGCGCGCGGCCCGTGCCGGCCCCACGGTCTGCTCGACGTGCGCATCGCCCCAGTAGTACAGGTGGTTGGAGAAGAAGTTGATGCACAGGCCCAGCCTCGCCGCGCGCGCCAGTTGGGTGGCGTCGGCCAGCTGGCAATGCTGCAGCGTATGGCGGTGGTATGCGCGCGGGTGGCGCGACAGCATGGCTTCGAGCACGTCCAGCACTACTTCGGTGGCCTCGTCGCCATTGGTGTGGATATGCAGCGGCAGGCCGGCCAGGTGGAACGGCGTGAAGGCATCGAGCAACTGCTGCGGCGGGATCAGCCACAGGCCGTTGGGCTGGCCGCCGGCATAGCCCGGAGCGCGCAGGCGCGCGGTAAAGCCCTGGATCGAGCCGTCGACGATGAACTTGACCGGGCCGAAGTGCAGCTTGTCGGTGCCTGCGGCCGCGGCGGCCTGCACGCGCGCCGGCCCGCCGTGCGCATTGCGTTGCGGCGCGAACGCCGGCACGATGCGCAGCGGGAAATCCGCTTCGGCCGTGACCGCGCGCAGCGTCTCCAGCCCCTGCGGCGACAAATCGTTGACCAGGTCGGTGGCCGTGGTCACCCCCGCCAGTTGCGCCACGCGGCCGAAGCGGCGCACCGCCTCGGCGTTCTCGGCGGCGGCCAGCGACAAGCCGCTGCCCAGCACGCGCTGGACCGGGAACATCGCCGCGAACTCCTGCAGCTCGCCGGTGGGCTGGCCGTGCGCGTCCTTGTGCACGCCGTCGATGTCAGTGTCCGCATCGATGCCGGCCTGCGCCAGCATCGCCGAATTCACGTTCATCAGGTGCACGCTGGCATGCATCACCACGATCGGGCGCGTCGCCGACACGCGGTCGAGCTCGCGCACCGACAGCCGGCTGGCGCCGAAGTAGATCGGGTCGAAGCCCCACGCCAGCAGCGGCGCCTCGGCGTCCCGCAACTGGCAGGCCGCGCTGGCGAGGCGATCGATCACCTGTTCCAGCGTACGCAGGCCGCGCCACAGCCGGCCATCCGGATCGCGGCGGTCGAAGTAGCCGACGTAGACCGCGTCCCACATCGCGCCCTCCATCAGGTGGCTATGACCCTCGACCAGCCCCGGCATCAGCACCTTGTCGCCCAAGGTGTCGACCTGCACGGCGTCGGGCCAGTCCACCATGTCGGCGGCGCCGCCGACGGCCAGGATCTCGCCGTCGCGCACCGCGACATGGGTGGCTTCGGGGCGGTCCGCCGCCATCGTCAGGATCTTGCGCGCGACAAATACCTGCGTGCGCGCGGTGTCGTATGGTGTCATCGAATCAACAGGTTGAAGTCTTCAGGCCGCCTGCACGCGGTCCAGGCGGGGGGCGTAGTGCACCAGCGCGGTCACCAGCAGGTTCACGCCCAGGCTGATCAGGCCGAGGTTGAAGCCGCCGAAGTCGGCCTGCTGCACGTACAGCGCGATCGCCAGCAACTGGCCGGTGACGATGCCAAGCGCAATCGCCAGCGGCCGCACCTTGAGCGAGAACAGGATCACCATCACGCCGGGGAAGAACTGCGTCACGCCGTAGTAGGTGGTGTTGATCAGCGTCAGCATCAGGTTGGGCGTGGCCAGCGTCATGGCGATCGACAGCACCAGGTAGATCACGATCACCACCTTGGCGCCCTGTTTCTGGCGCGGCTCGGGCAGGCCCGGCAGCAGGTTGCGCGTGACGATGGGGCCGATCGCCAGGCAGATGCCGGCCAGCACCAGCAGGCCCGACAGCGCCGCCCCCGCAGCCACCAGACCCAGCAGCCAGCCCGGCAGCAGCCGCACTGCCGCGGCGAAAAAGGCCTCGTTGGGCGAAGCCAGCTGCAGGTTCTGGCTGATGGCGTAGTACGAGGCCAGCACCAGGAACGGGTACATCAGCATGTACAGCGGCATTGCCACCTGCGTGCGCCGGATGGTGTTGGCGCTCCTGGCCGTGAAGAAATTCTGCACCGCGAACGGCATCACGTAGAAGCCCAGCGCCTGGAACAGCATGGTGCTCATCGAGAAGCGCAGCTGGGTCTCGCTCATCTGGTTGCTGACCTGCACGCTGGCGGCGTGGAACACATCGCCGACGCCGGCCTTCCAGCCCACCGCAACGCCGGTGGCGACGATCGCCACCACCATCAGGATGTCCTTGAGGATGGCGATATAGGCCGAGGCGCGCACCCCGGAAATGGCGATGTAGGTGAAGGCCAGCGCCGCGGAAATCAGCACCAGGTACATCGGGTCGAAGTCCCAGCCCAGCCCCTTGAGCGCCGCCACCAGCCCGGTGAACTGCAGCTGGCCCCACGGCAGCAGGAACAGGATCGACGAACCCGCCACGATCAGCTCCAGCGCGCGGTTGCCGTAGTGGCCCTTGAACAGGTCCGGCAGCGTGATCGCGTTGTAGCGCGCGCCGGCCTGCCAGATCTTCGGCCCCAGGAAATAGCCGAGCGGATAGGCCAGCAGGATATAGCCGAGAAACCACACGCCATAGGTCGGCCCCTTGGCATAGATGCCGCCGGGAAAGCCCACCATGGTGCCGATGCTGTAGATCTCTCCCGCCGCCAGGAAGAACACCAGGAACGCGCCGAACTGCCGCGACGCGACGAAGAAGTCATGCATGCTCTGCGCGCCATGGCCCTTGCCCGAGCGGATCGCAAGGTAGAGCGAGAACACGATAAAGCCAAGGAATACTGCTGTGGTCATGGCCGGCTCCCGGGTCAGGCTTCGTGCGCCGCGTCGCCGGCGTGGCGGTCGAACAGCAGCCAGCACGCCAGCATGCAGCCCGAGGTCAGCACGAACCAGGCAAAGATCCACGCGTAGATAAAGGGCACGCCGAGCACGAAGCGCTCCACCGATGCCACCCACGGCAGCATCCCGATCACGCCGATATACGGCAGGCCTAGGCCGATCAACAGCTTGAGCATGTCTGTCTCCGATGTCCGATGGACGTTGTTGCGGTCTCCCGTGCGGGTCCCGCTTTTTTTGTTCCGCTCATCATAGGGAGCGCCAAGGTATGATTCAAATGCAAATGTTGAACCGCTCCCATAACCAATGCGCATGGTTTTCCGCATGGACATCCAGAAACTTCTGCATCTGCTCGCGGTGGTCGAGCACGGCACCTTCTCCGAAGCCGCCCGCGCCGTGCACCTGACCCAGCCGGCGCTGAGCCGCAGCATCCGCGCGCTCGAGCACGAACTGAAGGCGCCGCTGTTCGACCGCGGCGCGCGGCGCGCCACGCTGACCGTGTTCGGCGAGCTGGTGGCCGAGCGCGCGCGCCGCATGCGGCTGGAAGAGCGCCAGTTGCGGCGCGACCTGGAGCTGCTGCGCGGCGGCG
>JABFVP010000394.1 GCA_013362725.1 Cupriavidus sp. | reverse complement strand
TGCAGCAGCGCCACGCCAGCATGGCCGGCCAGCGGCCAGGCCAGCATCAGCGACAGGCAGAGCGGGGCGACGGCACGGCTGGCTGGCGCCAGGCGCTGCCGCGGGAGAAGGGCAGTACGGGGCATGAAGATGCGCGACGTTGCCAGGTGATGGCAACGTAACTAGGGGAAAACTCGGAGCCCAAAGCCTACCACGCACGCCCGCAACGGCTTGTGAGGAATTGTACGCTGCACTTTTTGCGCGTACCGCCGGGGCCTAGCGGTTGGCGCGTCGCCTGACGCAGTCGACATAGTGGTCGCCGTCCGGCGGCTGGCCGCTGCGTTGCGCCTGCCACAGCATCTCGCCCAGGCATTCCATCACCTGGTGCTGGGCTTCGTGCGGGGAATCGAGCCGCCGCGCCAGCGCCTCGTAGGCCTGGCGGATGCCGCGCGGCTGGTCGACCGAGACCTGCTCCGAAATCGACAGGTGCATCGCCAGGTGCAGGAAGGGATTGGTCTGGCCTTGCTCGGGGGTGTAGTCCTGCGCCAGCGCGCCTTCGGTGTCGCGCAACAGCTCGTGGTACTCGGGATGCTCGCCGATCCAGTCGACGGCGATCGCTTCCAGCGGGGTCAGCACGCCGCCTGCGATCTGCTTCTGCCAGGCATCGCAGAAGAACCGGCGGACTTCTTCTCGTGAGGGATTGAACATGGTGGCGCCATTGTAGACGACGGGGGCGCCCCTTGCCGGGGGACCGACGGTGGCCGAAATGGCGGCGATGGCGCCAAGTAGAATGCGGGATCGCCGACTTCCTGCCTGACTGATGAGCGCTTCCGCCCCCACCGCCCCGACTGCTGCCCGCGACAAGCTGGCCGGCGTGCTGCTGATCGCCGTCTCGGCCAGCGCCTTCGGCGCCATGGCCATCTTCGCGCGCTTTGCCTATGCCGCCGGCGCGGACGTGTACGGGCTGCTGCTGGTCCGCTTCATGCTGGCCGCGGCGGCGCTGGCGTGGGTGATGCGCACGCGCGGCATCGCGCTGCCGCCGTGGCGCCGCGTGCTGGCGCTGGCCGCGATGGGGGGCATCGGCTATGTCGGCCAGTCGTTCTGCTTCTTCAGCGCGCTCAACCATGCCCAGGCCAGCCTGGTGGCGCTGCTGCTGTACCTGTACCCGCTGTTCGTGACCATCCTCGCCGCCATCTTCCTGAAAGAGCGGCTGACCACCGCCGCGGTGGTGGCGCTGGTGCTGTGCTCCGTGGGTGCCGGGCTGACCGTCGGCGGCGGCGCGGGCTCGCCGCTGGGAATCGCGCTGGGGCTGGCGGCGGCCGTGATCTATTCGGTCTACATCATCGTCGGCGCGCGCCTGACCGCCGGCGTCAACCCGATCGCCACCACCACCGTGATCTGCACCGCGGCGGCGCTGGTCTACGGCGTTGTCGGCGTGCTGCGCGCGGGCGCGGGAACGCCGCCGCAGTTCCCGGCCGATGCCGGCGGCTGGCTGGCGCTGGCGGGGATCGCGCTGCTGTCGACCGTGCTGGCGATCCTGACCTTCTTTGCCGGGCTGCAGCGGCTGGGGGCGGCGCAGGCGTCGATGCTGTCGACGCTGGAGCCGGTGGTCACCGTGGTGCTGGCGGCCCTGCTGCTGGGCGAGCAGATCGGCGCGGCACAGGCAGTGGGTGGCGGCCTGATCCTTGCTGGTGTGCTGTGGCTGACCCGCCGCGGCAGCGCACCCGCCCCGGCGCGCGCCGACATGCAAGGGAATTGAACGGGTTGCTCAAAGGCGCTGTCGTGCGGCGCACCGGCGCTTGGGTACAATCGCGCCTTCTCTTACCTCCCGTACAGAAAGGACGCGCATGTCCCAGATCGACCACGCCGCGCTGGCGCAACTGTTCACCGAAGCCCGCACGCACAACGTGTGGCAGGACCGCCATGTGGACGACGCCGTGCTGCACCAGGTCTATGAGGCGATGAAGTTCGGCCCGACCGCTGCCAACAGCAGCCCTGCGCGCATCGTGTTCGTCAAGAGCGCCGCCGAAAAGGCGCGCCTGGTGGATTGTGTCTCGGCTGGCAACGTCGACAAGACGCGCTCGGCGCCGGTGACCGCGATCATCGCCTTCGATACCGCCTTCCACGACCAGCTGCCCAAGCTGTTCCCGCATGCCGACGCCCGCTCGTGGTACGCCGGCAACGACGCGAAGATCGCTCGCGACGCGCTGATGAACAGCTCGCTGCAGGGCGGCTACTTTATCCTCGCGGCGCGCGCGCTGGGCCTGGACTGCGGCCCGATGGGCGGTTTCGATGCCGACAAGGTCAACGCGGCGTTCTTCCCGGACGGCAAGTGGCAGGTCAACTTCCTGTGCAACCTGGGCTATGGCGTGGCCGACAAGCTGTATCCGCGCGGCCCGCGCCTGTCATTCGACGAAGCCTGCCGCATCGTCTGAGCGCGCTGCTTAGCTGCGAATAAAAAAGCGACCCGCGCGGTCGCTTTTTTTTGGTCTTGTCTGGCGCGGCGGTCAGGCGGTCCATTGCTGCATTGGCTTGCAGGACAGGTAGCGCCTCGGCGCGCCGATGCCGAGCCGTGCGCGCGCCGCATCGATCGGTTCGTGCAGCAGCTTCTCGTAATCCTCGCCCAGCAGCCAGCTGGCGCGGCGGCCCAGCCGGTAGCCTTCCAGCACGGCGCGCGCAAAGGCCAGGCTGCCGGTGACGCGCAAGCTCTTCAGCGACGCCGCGATGGCGATGAAGGCCCAGCCCTTGCCGCCGGTCTGCGCATAGCTGAACGCCACCAGCGCGGCTTCGCCCAGGCTTTCGTCGGCGCGGTAGCCGGTCAGCACGTGCCAGATATCGTGGATGTCGCGCGTGCGCCGGCCGAACCACAGGTAGGCGTCCTCGAGCACCGGTTCCTGGTCGAGGTTTGACACCCTGGCCAGCCCGTCCGCGCTGTATCCGGTCTGTTCGAGGAAGGCGCGATAGGCCGCGCCGACCGTGCCCGGCGCGAAGCGGGCCACGTAAGCGGGATCGGACAGGCGCTCGGCCAGCTCGATGCGCTGGTAGACCATGCGGCGCCCCTCGTGCGTTTCGAGCAGGCGGCTGAAGTTGCGCGGCATCGACGGGCCGTTGAGCGCGCGCATGATGCGGAACACCTGCTCGGTGTCGTTGCCGTCGGCCATCAGCTTGCGCACGGCGCGCAGCGCGGCGAAGAGATCCTGCTTGTAGGGGTTGGGACCGGTCGCGGTGGCCATGGGAGGTCTCCTTGGATCAAGCGGCATGTGCCGGACGCGGGGCGGACACCTGCACCCGCGCGGCGGCGGCGCGCACGAAATCGACGCTGGTGGCGATGGCGGTCACCGGCAGCATATGCCCGCCGTTGACCAGGGTCAGCGTGGCGCCCGGCACCTTGGCCACCAGCGCTTCGCCATGTTCGGCGAAATCGAGGATGCGGTCGTCGCGGCCGTACAGCACGCTGACCGGCATGCGCAGCGTGCCGTAGTCGCGCAGCAGCGCCGGCAGGCTGTGCGCGGCGCCGAGCAGGTCTTCCGACGCCGCCAGGAAATGGCACGGGCGCAAGGCCAGCAGGCCGCCGCCACGAGTCGGGAAGTCGTCCGGCACCGGGTCGGGGCCGAACACGATGTCCATGACCTCGGCGCGATGACGGATCGACATCGGCACCACCAGGGCCCAGGCCAGCAGCCGGCGCTGCCATGCGCGCGGCACGGTCATGGCCCTGAACACCGGCGAGATCTCCCTGGGCGGATGTGTCAGCGGTGCGATCAGCGCCAGTCCGCCGACGCGTTCCGGATGGCGCACGGCCAGCGCCAGCGCAATCGCCCCGCCCAGCGAATGTCCCACCACCAGCGGCCGTTGCAGCTCCAGCTTGTCGCACAGCGCGGCGAGCGCATCGGCCTGCGCGGGCAGGTCGGCGGCGCTGCCGGGCGTGCGCGTGGAATGGCCCGCGCCGGGGCGGTCGACGGCGATGACGCGGAAGCTCTCGGCCAGCGGCGCGATCATGCCGTAGCCGAAGTTCTCGAGCTGGCCCGACAGGCCATGCACCAGCAGCAGCGCCGGGCCTTGCCCGCGCTCCACCACATGCAGCCGCGCGCCGGGCACGTCGACAAAGCGGCCGTGCGGCGGCATCGCGGCTTCGATGCGCCGGGCGGTGCGCCACGTGTACAGCCATAGCGCGGCGCCGGACAGCAAGAGCAGCGCCAGCAGCACGGCCAGCGCGATCAGCGCGACGCTCATGGCTGCACCTCGCCGGCGGCGACGGCAGCCACCGTGCTGGCGCCCGTTGCCCCCTGCGCGTTGCGCGGCTCGCGCAGCGCCGGTGGCGCGCCGAACAGCAGCACGCCATCGGCGATGCGTCCGTGCCGTATCGTCAGCAGGTCTTTCAGGTAGTTCTGGTGCACGCGCCACGGCTTGCGGTCGCCCTGGCGCGGCAGCACGCCCGCGGCGCGCTGTACATAGCCCGAGGTGAAATCGAGGAACGGCGTCGGCTGCACCGCCGCGGGCGCGCGCGGCACGGCAATGCGGTGGCCATGGCGGTCCATGTGGCGCAGCAGGCGGCAGACGTACTCGGCGGTCAGGTCGGCCTTGAGCGTCCACGAGGCATTGGTGTAGCCGAACGCCAGCACCAGGTTGGGCACGTCGCTGAGCATCATGCCCTTGTAGGCCAGGCAGTCGGCGGGGCGGCGCGGCTGGCCGTCGACGGTGAGCGCAATGTCGCCCAGCATGTTCAGCTTCAGCCCGGTGGCCGTGACCACGATATCCGCATCGAGCGACTTGCCGCTGGCCAGCTCGATGCCGTTTTCGGTGAAGCGTTGGATGGTGTCGGTGACCACCGAGGCGCGGCCCTCGCGCAGCGCGCGGAACAGGTCGCCGTCGGGCACCAGGCACAGGCGCTGGTCCCAGGGCTTGTAGCGCGGCGTGAAATGCGTCGCCACGTCGAAGCCCGGCGGCAGCTGCGCCGCGGCCATGCCGACCAGGCGCGCCTTGACGCGTTCCGGCCGACGCCGCGCCAGTTGGAAGAACGTCATGCCGAGCAGCACGTTCTTCCAGCGCGTGACGGTGTAGGCCAGCCGCTCCGGCAGCACGCGCCGCAGGGTGCGCGCAATGGCGTCCTCGCCCGGGCGCGACACGATATACGTGGGCGAGCGCTGCAGCATGGTCACGTGCGCCGCGCGGGCGGCCATCGCCGGCACCAGCGTGACCGCGGTGGCGCCGCTGCCGATCACCACCACACGCTTGCCGGCGTAGTCGAGCGTCTCGTCCCAGAACTGCGGATGCACGATGCGGCCGCGAAATCGATCCTCGCCGTCGAACGCGGGACGATGCCCCTCGGCATAGCTGTAGTAGCCGGCGCAGACATAGAGCAGGCGCGCGCGCATGCGGACCCGGCTGCCGTCGGCGCTGCGTTCGGCTTCGACGCTCCAGCACGCGTCGGCGCTGTCCCACGCCGCGCCGACCACGCGGTGGCCGAAGCGGATCTGGCGCGTGATGCCGGCCTCTGCTGCGGTCTCGCGGATATAGGCGCGGATCGACGGGCCGTCGGCGATGGCCTTGGCGCCGCGCCAGGGCTTGAAGCGGTAGCCCAGCGAGTACATGTCGGAGTCCGAGCGGATGCCGGGGTAGCGGAACAGGTCCCAGGTGCCGCCGATGGAGACGCGCGCCTCGAGCAT
>JABFVP010000529.1 GCA_013362725.1 Cupriavidus sp. | reverse complement strand
GGCGCGCTGGTCGGCGTGCTGGCGATGGCGGTGCCGGAGGTGGTCGGCAACGGCTTTTCCACCATCCAGACCCTGCTGCAGGAGCAGCCGCTGAGCGTGCCGGTGGCGGCCGTGCTGCTGGCCAAGCTGGCGGCGACGGTGATCAGCATGGGCTCGGGCGCGGTCGGCGGCGTGTTCACGCCGTCGCTGTTCGTCGGGGCGGCGCTGGGCCAGCTGCTGGCGCTGGGGATGCAGGGCACGGCGGCGGGCGCGGCGCCGCTGCTGCCGCTGGTGGGCATGAGCGCGTTCCTGGCGGCCACCAGCCAGGCGCCGCTGATGTCGGTGCTGATGGTGTTCGAGATGACGCTGGCGCCGGCGCTGCTGCTGCCGTCGATGATCGGCGCGGTGGCGGCGTACTACACCGCGTCGCGCTGCCAGACGCTATCGCTGTACAGCGTGATCGCCGAGCGCGCGCAGGCGTCGGCAGCCGCCGAGCATGCCCGCGCGCTGACGCTGGCCGGCCTGTGCGATCCGACCGACACCGTACTGGACCCCCACGCCACGCTGGCGGCAGCCGCCGACAAGTTCGCCGAGACCGGCACGCGCTACCTCTACCTGGTGCAGGCCGACGGCCGCCTGCTGGGCGCGCTGTCGATCCATGCCTTGCAGCGAGCGCAGCGCGAAGGTGCGCCCGACGACGTGCTGGCGCTGGCCGAGCGCGACTTCCCGGCGCTGACGCCGGACTCGCGGCTGCGCGACGCCCTCGCGGTATTCGCCGCGCACGGCATCAACCGGATCCCGCTGGTGCGCGACCCGGCCGGGCGCGAACTGATGGGCACGGTGTCCAAGCAGCGCGTGCTGCAAGAGGCATCCTGCCTGTTCTGACGCCGCTTGCCTGCCACACCAAGCCGACGCCGGCGCGGTAGAATGCGCGGTTGCCTGCCTTTCGGCCACGGCCCGCGGGCCATCCACCCACCGCACCGCCCTTATGTCGGAGTTCCCCCATGCCAGCAGGTCGTGATACGCGCCGCGAGGCGCCGGAGTCCCTGACATCCAGCCGCCTGCACAAGCGGTGGGCCGGACTGGCATGCGGCGCGGCACTGCTGTTCGGCGCGGCGGTCGCCGCAGCCCAGCCGGTGCGCGCAATCCCGGGCGATGCCGCGGCGGCCAGGCTG
Source organism: Cupriavidus sp. (assembly GCA_013362725.1). Taxonomy (GTDB): domain Bacteria; phylum Pseudomonadota; class Gammaproteobacteria; order Burkholderiales; family Burkholderiaceae; genus Cupriavidus. The sequence continues at coordinate 4,500 of JABFVP010000529.1, read as the reverse complement.
GTCATCGACGCGCCGTCGGGCGCGCCGCAGACCGCCACGCTCGACGGCAAGCGCGTGGGCGTGGCGCCGGGCCTGCGCCTGTTCGGCACCGACAACCAGTTGCTGGCCAGTGCCGCGGTGGCGGGCCAGAAGCTGCCGGTGCGGTACAAGCTGGACCTGTACGGCCAGTTGCTGACCGCTTGGGTGCTGAGCGAGGCCGAACAGCAGGCGCTGAAAAAATAACCAAGCCCGAAGTGCGACCGGCGTGCCCCACGCGCCGGCCGTGTTGTTGCAACACCCTGATGCCCCCAGGTCAACCACTGAGATCGGCATATGAAGAAAGTTTTCGTCAAGACGTACGGCTGCCAGATGAACGAGTACGACTCGGACAAGATGGTCGACGTCCTCAACGCCAGCCAGGGGCTGGAAGCCACCGACAACGTCGAAGACGCCGACGTGATCCTGTTCAACACCTGCTCGGTGCGCGAAAAGGCGCAGGAGAAGGTGTTCTCGGAACTGGGCCGGATGAAGGCGCTCAAGGCCGCCAAGCCCGACCTGGTGATCGGCGTGGGCGGCTGCGTGGCCAGCCAGGAAGGCGCCAGCATCGTCTCGCGCGCGCCCTATGTCGACGTGGTATTCGGCCCGCAGACGCTGCACCGCCTGCCTGACCTGATCGCGCGCCGCCAGCGCACCGGCCAATCGCAGGTCGACATCTCCTTCCCCGAAATCGAGAAGTTCGACCACTTGCCGCCCGCGCGCGTCGAGGGCCCGAGCGCGTTCGTGTCGATCATGGAAGGCTGCTCCAAGTACTGCAGCTACTGCGTGGTGCCGTACACGCGCGGCGAGGAAGTGTCGCGCCCGTTCGAGGACGTGCTGGCCGAAGTGGCCGGCCTGGCCGACCAGGGCGTGCGCGAGGTTACGCTGCTGGGCCAGAACGTCAACGCCTACCGCGGCAAGATGGGCGACACCGCCGAGATCGCCGACTTCGCGCTGCTGATCGAGTACGTGGCCGAGATCCCGGGCATCGAGCGGATCCGCTACACCACCAGCCACCCGAAGGAATTCACCTCGCGCCTGGTCGAGCTGTACGGCCGCTGCGGAAAGTTGGTAAATCATTTGCACCTGCCGGTGCAGCATGCGTCGGACCGCATCCTGATGGCGATGAAGCGCGGCTACAGCGTGCTGGAATACAAGAGCATCATCCGCCGGCTGCGCGCACTGCGCCCGGACATGTCGATGTCGTCGGACTTTATCGTCGGCTTCCCCGGCGAGACCGATGCCGATTTCGACAAGCTGATGGCGATGATCGAGGAGATCGGCTACGACACCTCGTTCTCGTTCATCTTCAGCCCGCGCCCCGGCACGCCCGCGGCCAACCTGCACGACGACACCCCGCGCGAGGTCAAGCTCCGGCGCCTGCAGCGGCTGCAGGCCACGATCGAGGAAAACGTGCAGCGCATCAGCCAGGGCATGGTCGGCACGGTGCAGCGCATCCTGGTCGAAGGCCCGGCGCGCAAGGACCCGACCGAGCTGCATGGCCGCACCGAGAACAACCGCGTGGTCAACTTCGCGCTGCCGGGGGTGCCGCAAGCGGGCCGCGACCGGCTGGTCGGCCAGCTGGTCGAGGTCAGCATCACGCAGGCGTTCCCGCACTCGCTGCGGGGCGAGATCGTGGTGCGCCAGTAACGGACAGCAGAGCCATCCACCAGCAGCTTCAGCGAGGCCATCGCCAAACGATGAAAATCCCTTCCGCAGAATTTGTCGCCCCGCGGGACGACAACACCCGGCTGCAGAACCTGTGCGGCCCGCTCGACGAGAACCTGCGCCAGATCGAGCAGGCGCTGGACGTGACCATCCAGCGCCGCGGCCATCGCATGACCATCCGCGGCGGCCAAGCGCAGGATGCCGCGCTGGCGCTGGAGCGCTTCTATAACCAGGCGCGCACGCCGCTGTCGATCGACGACGTGCAGCTGGGCCTGGTCGAGACGCGCCAGCTGAGCGCGCACGGCGGCTACCTGCCCGGCAACGGCAATGACGACGAGGCCGAGCGCGAGGAAGGCGACGAATCGCCGGTGCTGCATACGCGCCGCACCGGCCTGCAGGGCCGCACCGTGGCGCAGCGCGACTACCTGCGCAATATCCTGTCGCACGACCTGACCATGGGCATCGGTCCGGCCGGCACCGGCAAGACCTACCTGGCGGTGGCGTGCGCGGTCGACGCGCTCGAGCGCGACGCGGTCAAGCGCATCGTGCTGACACGCCCCGCGGTGGAAGCCGGCGAGCGCCTCGGCTTCCTGCCCGGCGACCTGGCGCAGAAGGTCGATCCCTACCTGCGCCCGCTGTACGACGCGCTGTACGACCTGCTCGGCTTCGATCGCACGCAGAAGATGTTCGAGCGGCAGATGATCGAGATCGCGCCGCTGGCGTACATGCGCGGGCGCACGCTGAACCATGCCTTCATCATCCTGGACGAGGCGCAGAACACCACGCCCGAGCAGATGAAGATGTTCCTCACGCGCATCGGCTTCGGCTCCAAGGCCGTGATCACCGGCGACACCACCCAGATCGACCTGCCCAAGGGGCAGAAGAGCGGCCTGGTGGAAGCGCAGCATGTGCTGCGCGACGTGCGCGGCATCGCCTGCACCCGCTTTACCAGCATCGACGTGGTGCGCCATCCGCTGGTGGCGCGCATCGTCGATGCCTATGACGAATATCACGCCCAGCACAAGGACGCTTAATTGAAATCGCAGAAATCCCGGTCTTCCGGCGTCAGCCTGACTCTTTTCGACGGCGACGGCCGCGCGCGCAAGAGCGCCGCGCATGCGCTGCGCGTGCAGCTGCCCGACGGCCGCAGCCTGACGCTGGACCTGTCGCAGGCGGATCTCGGCGTGGTCGCGCTGCTGGCCGAGCACACCGATACCCACCAGCAGGCCGGCCTGCTGGTGCGCCCCGACAACCATGACGCGCTGTCGGTGGCGGTGACCGCCGCGCCGCTGACCACCACCACCGGCACCCCGGCGACGCCGCCGGCGCTGGAGCTCGAGGTCCAGCACGGCGACGGCATCGGCAAGGGCAACGGCCTGCCGGCACGGCGCAAGCTGGAGACCTGGGTCAAGTCGGCGCTGTACGCCGATGCCGCGCTGACCATCCGCTTCGTCGGCGAGGAAGAGGGCCGCACGCTGAACCGCACCTATCGCGGCAAGGACTACGCCACCAATGTCCTGACCTTCGCCTACGCCGAGCGCGAGGAAGATCCGGTCAGCGGCGATATCGTGCTGTGCTGTCCGGTGGTGGAAGCCGAGGCGCGGGCGCAGCGCAAGCCGCTCGAGGCACACTACGCCCACCTGGTGGTGCATGGCGTGCTGCATGCGCAGGGCTACGAGCACGAGGACGACGCCGAGGCCGAGGAAATGGAAGCGATCGAGACCGAGACGCTGCAGGCGCTCGGCTATGCCGATCCTTACCGGGCGGAGAAGACCGAGCGGGCCGCGTGACGCGGCTGCCGCAGGCGGCGCCGGCGAGCGTCTCCTGCGGCACATCTGAAGGTCCGCTGCGGCCCGCCGTCACGGGACCGGCAGGCTTTTAGTGTATCCTTCAGACGATCTCCACCACGCGCTCGCCGCGAAATGAACGACCCCTATCCCAGTTCGAAGCCCGCTTACCTGAAGCAGGCCGATCGGCCCAGATCGCTGCTCGAACGCCTGTCAGACCTGATCTCCCCCGAGCCGGACACCCGCGCGGAATTGCTTGAAGTGCTCCAGGAAGCGCATGAGCGCAGCCTGATCGATGCCGATTCCCTGTCGATGATCGAGGGCGTGTTCCAGGTTTCCGAACTGACCGCCGCCGACATCATGGTGCCGCGCGCGCAGATGGATATGGTCAATATCGCCGATGCGCCGGAGACCTTCATCCCGTTCATGCAGCAGACCGCGCACTCGCGCTTCCCGGTCTACGAAGGCAGCCGCGACAACATCATCGGCATCCTGCTGGCCAAGGACCTGCTGCGCTACTACACCGACCCCGCCTTCGATCTGCGCGAGACCCTGCGCCCGGCGGTGTTCATCCCCGAGTCCAAGCGACTGAACATCCTGCTGCGCGAGTTCCGCATCAACCGCAACCATATCGCCATGGTCGTCGACGAATACGGCGGCGTGGCCGGGCTGGTAACGATCGAGGACGTGCTGGAACAGATCGTCGGCGATATCGAGGACGAGTTCGACCTCGACGAAGACCAGGACAATATCCTGCCGATGCCCGACGGCAGCTGGCGCGTGCATGGCCTGACCGAGATCGCGCAGTTCAACGAGGCCTTCGGCACCGGCTTCTCCGACCACGATGTCGACACCGTCGGCGGGCTGCTGTCCAACCACGTGGGCCATGTGCCCCATCGCGGCGAAATCATCACGCTGCCGCCGATCCGCTTCGAAGTGCTGCGCGCCGACGCGCGCCAGGTGCACCTGCTGCAGGTTCACCGCGAAGCCAACACCGACAGCGCCAGCGCGGCCAGCGCATGAAGCTTCA
>JABFVP010000682.1 GCA_013362725.1 Cupriavidus sp. | reverse complement strand
GCCTCGTTCATGGCGGTGATCGCGCAGATCGCGGTGATCGACATCGTGTTCTCGCTCGACTCGGTCATCGCCGCGGTCGGCATGGCCAACCACACGCCGGTGATGGTGGCGGCGATCCTGCTGGCGGTGGCGGTGATGCTGCTGGCGTCCAAGCCGCTGGGCCATTTCATCGACACCAACCCGACCATCAAGATGCTGGCGCTGGCCTTCATCGTGCTGGTGGGCGTGTTCCTCGTTGCCGACGGCTTCGAGCTGCACATCCCGAAGGGCTACATCTACGGCGCCATGGGCTTCTCGGCCGCGGTGGAGTGCCTGAACCTGTGGGCCAAGCGCCGCGCCCAGCGCCGCCTGCAGCCGGACTGACCGCGCCCGTCGTCCGCACGTCCAGAACGGCCTCCCTCGCGGAGGCCGTTTTTGTTGGGGTGTGTCATTCGTGGCTAACGCATCCCTAACATGGCCGGTGCGATGCCCGTGCCGCGTCCATTGCGCGGCGCGCGGCGCGGTGGTGCAATGCGGGCCAACGTCACGGAAGGAGTTCCCCCATGGTCCGTCTTGTGCAGGCGCTCGTGCTGCTCGTGGTGGTCGCGATGCTCAGCGGTTGCGGCTACAACACCATCCAGCAGCAGGATGAGGCGGTGAAGGCCGCCTGGTCGGAAGTGCTCAACAACTACAAGCGCCGCGCCGACCTCGTGCCCAACCTGGTGGCCACGGTGAAGGGCTACGCCAGCCACGAGCAGCAGGTGCTGACGCAGGTCACCGAAGCGCGCTCGCGCGTGGGCAGCATCAACGTCAATGCGGACGACCCGGCGTCGCTGGCGCAGTTCCAGCAGGCGCAGGGTCAGTTGCAGAGCGCGATCTCGCGTCTGCTGGTGGTCAGCGAGAACTACCCGCAGCTCAAGGCCGACCAGAACTTCCTGCAGTTGCAGGCGCAGATCGAAGGCACCGAGAACCGCATCACCGTGGCGCGCCAGCGTTACATCAAGTCGGTGCAGGACTACAACACCTACATCCGCCAGTTCCCGACCAACCTCACCGCGATGGTCTTCGGCTACAAGCCCAAGCCCAACTTCACGGTCGAGAACGAAGCGCAGATCCAGGAAGCGCCGAAGGTGGATTTCGGCACGCCGCCCGCCCAGCAGCCGCAGCAGCAGCCGCAGCAGCAGCCGCAGCAGCAGCCGCAGCAGCCGGCGCAGCAGCCAGCGCCGGCCAACGGCTGAGCCGGGCCCGGAGCGCATGGTGACTGTCTTGCGCCGCCGGCTGCGTGCGGCGTCGGCGATCTTCGTCGCCCTGGGCATGCTGCTCGCCTGCGCGTTCGCGCAGGCGCAGGAGCTGGCGCCGGTCCCGCCGCTGACTTCACCGGTGATCGACACCACCGGCACGCTGGATGCCGCCACCAAGCAACAGCTCGAAGCCCAGGCGCTGGCATTGCAGCAGCGCAAGGGCAGCCAGCTGCAGGTGCTGGTGGTGCCGACGACGGAGCCGGAGGACATCGCGCAGTACGCGGTGCGTGCCTTCGAGCAATGGAAGATCGGCCGCAAGGGCGTGGACGACGGCGTGCTGCTGGTGGTCGCCAAGAACGACCGGCGCGTGCGCATCGAAGTCGGCTACGGGTTGGAAGGCGCGATTCCCGACGCGACGTCGGCGCGCGTCATCCAGGAGTACCTGGTCCCGAAGTTCCGCGCAGGTGATTACGCCGGTGGCATCACCGAGGCCAGCGGCGCGCTGGTCAAGCTGATCGACGGCGAACCGCTGCCGGCACCGATGGCCGACCATCGCGCGCAACGTGGCGGTGACGGCGGCGGTGGCTGGATCTTCGCCCTGTTCGTGGCTTTCTTCGTCGCCCAGGTCGTGCGCGGCATCTTCGGCAAGGCGCCGTCGCTGCTGCGCGGCCTGCTGGCCGGTGGCGCGGCGGGTTTCATAGCCTTCCTGATCTCGTCGATGCTGCTCGTCGGCGGTCTCGGCGCCCTGATCGGGTTCTTCATGGGGCTGGTGGGCGTGTCCGCCGGCCGCTTCGCCCGCGATCGCGGTTATGGCGGCTGGGGTGGCGGTGGCTTTGGCGGCGGTGGCGGTTGGGGTGGCGGCGGGGGCTTCGGCGGCGGTGGCGGCTGGGGCGGTGGCGGCGGCATGAGCGGAGGCGGTGGCGCCTCCGGTAGCTGGTAAGGAGGCCGCATGCGCCTGTTCAAACACCTGTTCGCGCCGTCGGCCAAACGCCTGTTCCCCGGCGACAGCCTGCAGCGCATCACCCAGGCCATCGCCGACAGCGAGCTGCGCCACAGCGGCGAAATCTGCTTCGCGGTCGAGCCCGCGCTGCACCCGCGCGCGGTCTGGTCCGGCGCCGACGCCCGTTCGCGCGCGCACGAAGTCTTCGCCCAGCTGCGGGTGTGGGACACGGCCGCCAACAACGGCGTGCTGCTGTACCTGCTGCTGGCCGACCACCGCATCGAGATCGTCGCCGACCGCGGCTTCGAGGGGCTGGTCAGCGCCGAGCAGTGGCGCGGCGTGTGCCAGCTGGTCGAGGAGCGGCTGCGCGCCGGCGAACCCGAGGCGGCGATCCTGCGCGGCATCGAGGCGATGTCGGCATTGCTCACCGAGCACTTCCCTCGCACCGGCGGCAGTCACGACGTCAACGAGCTGCCGGACTTGCCGTACGTCCTGTAAACGGCCACGCCGCGCGCCAGCGTCGGCCGGCCGCGTCGGGCACAATAGCCGTCACGCCGTCCGGAGCCGCATTCCCGCATGACCGTCCTGCACCAGATCAACCCGATCGCGATTTCCCTCGGTCCGCTGCAGGTGCACTGGTACGGGATCATGTACCTGCTGGGCTTCGGCGCGGCCTGGTGGCTGGGGCAGCGCCGCGTGCGCGCCGGCCGCCTGCCGGGCGTCAACGAACAGGCCTATGGCGATCTGCTGTTCTACGCGATGCTCGGCGTCGTGCTGGGCGGGCGCATCGGCTACATCCTGTTCTACAGCTTCGGCGCCTTCATCGATAACCCGCTGACGCTGTTCAAGATCTGGGAAGGCGGCATGAGCTTCCACGGCGGCCTGCTGGGCGTGGTGGCCGCGGCCTGGTGGTGGTCGTTCCGCCACAAGCTGCACCTGATGGACACCGTCGACTTCCTCGCGCCGCTGGTGCCGCCGGGCCTGGGCTTCGGCCGGTTGGGCAATTACATCGGCGGCGAGTTGTGGGGCAAGTACACGCAGGCCGGGTGGGGCGTGGTCTTCCCGCGCGCCGAATCCGAGCTGGCCGGCCTCAGCCTGCCGCAGTTGCAGGCGCAGTTCGCCAGCGGCGCACTGGACCGTTTCGCGCGCCATCCCTCGCAGCTGTACCAGGCGTTGCTCGAAGGCCTGGTGATGTTCGCCGTGCTGTGGTGGTTCTCCAGCAAGCCGCGTCCGCGCTATGCGGTGTCGGGCCTGTTCGCGCTGCTGTACGGCTGCTTCCGATTCCTGGTCGAGTTCGTGCGCGTGCCCGACGAGCAGATCGGTTACCTCGCCTTCGGCTGGCTGACCATGGGACAGGTGCTGAGCCTTCCGCTGATCGCGCTGGGCCTGTTCTGGTTGTTCGTTTGGTCGCGCCGTCAGCCGACGCTGGAACCGCAGCCGTTCGTTCCCGCCACCAAGTAATTGCCTGAGGGCGATGCGATGAAGCAGTACCTCGACCTGCTGCGCCACGTGCTGGAACACGGCAGCGACAAGGCCGACCGCACCGGTACCGGCACGCGCAGCGTGTTCGGCTGGCAGATGCGCTTCGACCTGTCCGAAGGCTTCCCGCTGGTCACCACGAAGAAGCTGCACCTGCGCTCGATCATCCACGAGCTGCTGTGGTTCCTGCAGGGGCAGACCAACATCGCCTACCTGAAAGAGAACAAGGTCAGCATCTGGGACGAGTGGGCCGATGCCGACGGCGAGCTCGGCCCGGTCTACGGCAAGCAGTGGCGACGCTGGACCGGCAGCGACGGCAGCGAGATCGACCAGATCCGCTGGGTGGTGGACGAGATCAAGCGCAACCCCGATTCGCGCCGGTTGATCGTCAGCGCCTGGAACGTGGCCGACCTGCCGAAGATGGCGCTGATGCCGTGCCACACGATGTTCCAGTTCTACGTGGCCGACGGAAAGCTCAGCTGCCAGCTGTACCAGCGCAGCGGCGACATTTTCCTGGGCGTGCCGTTCAACATCGCCAGCTACGCGCTGCTGACGCACATGGTGGCGCAGGTCTGCGGGCTGGGCGTGGGCGATTTCGTGCACACGCTGGGCGACGCGCACCTGTACTCCAACCATTTCGAGCAGGCGCGCGAGCAGCTCACGCGCACGCCGCGCGCATTGCCGACGCTACGGCTGAATCCCGAGGTGAAGGACCTGTTCGCCTTCACCTTCGACGACATCGCCATCGAGCACTACGACCCGCTGCCGGCGATCAAGGCCCCGGTGGCGGTGTGATGGCGGTGGAGCTGTCGCTGATCGCCGCGGTGGACCGCCACAACGCCATCGGTCGCGACAACGACCTGCCGTGGCGATTACCGGACGACCTGAAGCGCTTCAAGGCGCTGACGCTGGGCAAGCCAGTGCTGATGGGGCGCAAGACCGCGCAATCGCTGGGGCGCGCCCTGCCCGGTCGTCGCAATCTGGTGCTCACGCGTTCGGGGCAGGTACCGTTCGACGGCATGCAGGCGGTGGCGTCGCTGGACGAAGCGCTGCGCATCGCGGCGCAGGACGCGGCGGCGGAACTGTGCGTGATCGGCGGCGGCGAGATCTACGCGCTGTGCCTGCCGCGCGCCACGCGCATGCACCTCACGCATGTCGACACGGTCGTCGACGGTGCCGATGCGTACTTCCCGGCGTTCGATGCTTCGCTTTGGCGCGTCACGCAGCGCGAACCGCATGCGATTGACGCCAAGCATGCCTTCGCGTTCGAGTTCGTCGACTACGCGCGCTGATCCGACGCGCGGCGGCCCTCAATCCGGATCGACTTCCTCGCGCGCCGCGGGTGCGGGCGTGCGCTGGCGATCAGGCTGACGATCAGGCTGACGATCATTCGCCTGGCGCTCGTTCTGCGGGCGACCGTTCTGGCCGCCCTGGCGTCCCTGGCGCGGGCCGTTGCGATGCCGATGTTGCGGCTGGCGACGGTCGTCGGGATGGTGCGGCGGGCGTGGCTTGGGCGGCATTGCAGGCACGTCGCGGCCGGGCACCTGCACCAGGCGCAGTTCGTCGGTGTCCAACTGCAGCGCGGTGAGCTTGCCGCCCCAGACCGCGCCGGTGTCGATGGCGTGCACGCCGTGGCCGATGAACAGCCCCAGCGTCGACCAGTGGCCGCACACGACTTTCAGGTCGCGCTCGACGCGGCCCGGCACTTCGTACCACGGGTACAGGCCGACCGGCTGCGTGCCGGGGCTGCCCTTGTCCTCGAAGGAGATGCGCCCGCGCGGCGAGCAGTAACGCAGGCGGGTGAGGATGTTGATGATCGCGCGGTGGCGGTCGATGCCGGCCAGCTTGGGATGCCAGACCGGGCCGTCGCCGTACATGTTGCGCAGCAGGCGGCGGTACTGGTCGCCGTGCAGGCGCTCCTCGACCTCGCGCGCGTGGCGCTCGGTCATGGCGGTGGTCCAGCGCGGGTTGATGCCGGCGTGCACCATCATCCAGCCCAGTTCGCGGTCGACATG
>JABFVP010000480.1 GCA_013362725.1 Cupriavidus sp. | reverse complement strand
AGGCGTGGGTGGATTTCAACTTCTCTGGCCACCAGGTGGTGGCACACCTGTCGCCCGAGGAATGCGGCCACCGTGCCACCAGCGCCGTCGATGGCGACGACGTGCCGGTGCGCCATTTCGGCGCGATCCTGCCGATGGACCAATGGGAGGCGCTGGCCGAACGCCTGCGTGCGGCCGGCACCCGGTTCGTGATCGAGCCGCATGTGCGCTTCAAGGGCCAGGTCGGCGAACAGGCCACCATGTTCTTCCTCGATCCGTCAGGCAACGCGCTCGAGTTCAAGGCCTTTGGCGACCTGAGCCAGGTGTTCGCGAAGTAAGCCGGCCCCGGCGCGCGGCGGTCAGGCGATGCGGCGCATCGCCTCGCGGATGGGCTCCGCTTCCGTGGGGCGCACCAGCCTGGCCACTTCCTGGCCGTCGCGCAGGAACACCAGCGTAGGCCACAGCTTGATGCGGAACGACCGGCCCAGTGGCCTTCCGCTGCCGTCTTCAATCTTCAGGTGACGCAGGGCCGGATGCACGGCAAAAGCCTCGGCCAGCGCCGGCTGGGCCCGCTGGCAATAGCCGCACCACGGCGCGCCGAATTCCAGCACGGTGGCACCGGACAGCGTGTCCACTTCGGTGCGGGTCGGCTCGGTGGCGGCATAGTGTTGAGTCATCGGCATGGTGTGTCCTTTCGGTTGGCGCGTGACGGTGTGCCTGCCAGATTCGTTCCAGGCCAGCGCAAGGCCGACCTGAGGCGGGGCTCCTGCGCCAGCATGCCGCATCCGCGACAGCAGCGTGTAATTTCTACGCCGCCGGCGCGATTTCCCACCACGACGGCAGCAGCGCCCGCACTTCCGCCGCGGCAAAGCGGTCATCGATCAGATACAGCACGCCCTGGTCCTGCTGCGTGCGAATCACCCGGCCCGCGGCCTGCACCACCTTGCGCAGCCCCGGGTACAGGTAGGCATAGGCGTAGCCACGGCCGAACGCCTGCTGCAGGCGCGCGCGGAACTGCTCGTTGACGGCGTTGAACTGGGGCAGCCCCAGCGTGGCGACGAAGGCGCCGATCAGGCGCTCGCCCGGCAGGTCGACGCCCTCGGCAAAGGCGCCGCCGAGCACCGCAAAGCCGATGCCCTCGCCGCCTTCCGCAAAAGCTTCAAGGAACGCCGCCTGCGCGGCTTCGTCCATGCCGCGCGCCTGGACCCAATGCGGGATGTCCGGGTGCGACCGGGCGAAGCGGGCGACGGCCTGCTGCAGGTATTCGTGGCTGCTGAAGAAGGCCAGGTAGTTGCCAGGGCGCGCGTGGAACTGGTCCGCGATCAGCGCGACGATGGCCGGCAGCGACTGCTCGCGCCGCGCATAGCGGGTGGAGAGGCGCGAAGCAATCCGCACCGACAGCTGCTCGGCGCGGAACGGCGATGGCACCTGCACGCGCGCGCAGTCGGCCGGAAGGCCCAGCGTGTCGAGGTAATAGTCCGCGGGATCGAGGGTCGCGGAAAACAACGTGACCGAATGCGCGGCCGCAAGCCGCGGGCGCAGGAACGGGGCCGGGATGACATTGCGCAGGCAAAGCCGCGCATGGTGGCCGCGGCGTCGCGACACGCGCTGGATATCGAACAGCGAATGCGCATCGAGCTGTTCGGCCAGGCGGGCGAAATGCAGCGCGTCAAAGTAGAAGCGCTGCAGCGCCGGATCGTGCGCGCCCGGATGCTCGGTCATGTAGGCCAGCACTTGCGCACAGCATTCGTCCAGCGCACGGCGGAAGGCCGCCGGCACTTCTGGCAGGACCTCGTAGGCATCGTCACCCTGGCGCGCGAGGGCACTCCACTGGCGCGCCAGCCGTGCCAGCGGCCGGGATAGCGGCGCCGGCGCGCCGCGGCGCAGCTCGCGCAGCGCTTGCGGATCCAGCTCCGCCGTGTACATCGCACGACCGCGCTCGACCAGGTTGTGGGCCTCGTCCACCAGCACGCTGGCGCGCCAGCCATTGGCCACGGTCAGCGCGTACAGCATCGCGCTGCGGTCGAAGTAGTAGTTGTAGTCGGCCACCACCACGTCGCTCCAGCGCACCAGCTCCTGTGCCAGGTAGTAAGGGCAGATGGCATGTTCGCGCGCCAGTTCGCGCACCGCGGCGCGGTCGCGCACCGGCACGGCGCGCGCCGCTTCGCGCGCGGCCGGCAGGCGGTCATAGAAGCCGCGCGCCAGCGGACACGATTCGCCATGGCAGGCCAGTTCCGGATGCTCGCAGGCCTTGTCGCGGGCGGTCAGCTCCAGCACGCGCAGCGGCTGCGCGCCATGGCCGCGCAGGGCCGCGGCGGCGTGCAGCGCTACCCCGCGCCCGGTGGAACGCGCCGACAGGAAGAACACCTTGTCTAGCCGCTGGCCCGGCATGGCCTTGAGCACCGGGAACAGCGTCCCGACCGACTTGCCGATGCCGGTGGGCGCCTGCGCCAGCAGGTGGCGGCCGGCACGGTTGGCGTTGTAGACCGCCTGCGCAAGTTCGCGCTGGCCCGGGCGGAAGTCCTGGTGCGGAAACGCCAGCTGCGCCAGCGCGGCATCGCGCGCCTGCCGGTGCGCCAGCTCGGCCTGGGCCCAGTGCAGGAAGCGCTCGCATGACTGGACGAAGAACGCCTCGAGCGCCGGTGCGTCGAAATGCGCCACCACCGGGTGCTCGCGCTGGCTGACGATATCGAAATAGACCACCGCGATCTCCAGCCCGGGCAGCCCCAGCTTGCGGCACAGCAGGCAGCCATAGACCTTGGCTTGGGCCCAGTGCAGGTGGCGGTGGTTGTCCGGCACGGCGGCGTCGCCGCGGACCGTCTTGATTTCCTCGAGCCGGTTGGCAGCGGGATCGTAGCCGTCGGCTCGGCCGCGGACGTGGAGCGGACCAAAATCCGCGGACAGCGCCACTTCCGCCTGATAGCCCGCGCCGCGACGGCTGGTCACCACGCCATGCCCCGCCACCCCTTCCTGCGCCGACGGCGTAGGCACGAAACGCAGGTCCAGGTCGCCCGCCTTGGCGGTGAACTCGCACAGCGCACGCACGGCGACGACGTACGCGGGTTGCGTCGGCGCAGTGGGCGGTGCGGGCATGACGGGAGGGGGCGCGGTGACGGCGGACACAGACAAGGGGCACAGCGAAAACTGTACAAATATACAGTAGTGGCCCGTCCGGGCAATGCCCTTACCGCTCAACGGGCATAAAGAAAGAGCAAATCGTTATTTCCATGTGCCCCACACGCCGCTCTATATTGTCCGGCTGACCAGATAAAAAGCGCCTGCCAGCCCGGCAGTGGACACGACGGAGCACGACCTTGACCTGCGGCATCACCCTTGGCGACACCCTGACCTGGCCCGCGCGCAACCTGCCGCACAAGACCGCGCTGGTCAGCGGCATCGGCGCCGGGCGGCGCGCGTGGACCTTTGCGCAGCTGGATGCCGAGGTCAACCGCCACGCGCATGCCTTGCAGTCGCTGGGCATCGGCAAGGGCGACGTGGTGGCGGCCTTCCTCTGCAACACGCCGGCCTTCGTCTTTGCGCTGCTGGCCACGGCGCGCCTGGGCGCGGTCTTCAACCCGGTCAACTACCGCCTGGCGGCGCAGGAGCTGGCCTACATCCTGAACGACGGCGGCGCCAGGGCGCTGCTGTTCGAACGCGAAGGCGCGGCCGTCGTGGAGAAAGCCGCCGAACTGGCGTCCGGCACCACGTTGCGCCTCTATGCCGACGCCGACGCGGCGCCCGCTGTCGCCACGCACCGGCTCGACACGCTGGTGGCAGATCAGCCCCACACGCCGCCCGCGGTGACAGTAGACGAGAACGCCCCCTGCATCCTGATGTACACCAGCGGCACCACCGGCCGGCCCAAGGGCGTCATGCACACGCATCGCAGCAAGCTGCAGCACAACGCGATGATGCACCAGGCCATGATGCTGTCGCGCGAGGACGTGGGCCTGTCGCTCGCGCCGCTGAATCACACCGCCGAGCTGCACACCAGCTTCCTGCCGCGCCTGCAGGTCGGCGCCACCCAGGTGCTGCAGCGCCGCTTCGATGCGGGCGAGGCGTGGCAACTGGTCGAAGCCGAGGGCGTCACGCATTTCTTCGCCGCGCCGACCATGGTCGGCATGCTGCTCGACCATCCGGACGCCGGTACCCGCGACCTGTCCTCGCTGCGGCTGGTGGAATACGGCGGCGCCTCGATGGCGCCGCACCTGATCCGCGAATGGGACCGCAAGGTCGGCGCGGGGCTGGTGCAGGTCTACGGCACCACGGAAATGGGACCGTGCATGTCGGTGCTCTATCCGCACGAACAGCTGAGCCGCGCCGGCTCGGCCGGACTGCCCGCGCTGGGCCACGAACTGGTGGTGGCAAGGCTGCGCGAGGACGGCGCACCGACCGACCCGTCGCAGCCGTGCGCGCCGGGCGAAGTCGGCGAAGTGCTGGTGCGCGGCCCGTGCATGATGCAGGGCTACCTGAACCGCCCTGATGCCAACGCGCGCGCGCTGGCGCACGGCTGGTACCACACCGGCGACCTCGGCAGCGTGGATGCCGACGGCTACCTGTGGATCCGCGACCGCATCGACTACATGATCAATTCCGGCGCCGAGAACGTCTATCCGCGCGAGGTGGAAGACGCCCTGATCGAGCATCCCGGCGTGCTCGAAGTCGCGGTACTGGGCGAGCCCGATCCCACCTGGGGCCAGGTGGTCGGCGCCTACGTGGTGGCGCGCGGCAAGCCCGCGCCGAGCGCGCAACAGCTCGATGCCTTCCTGCTGCAAGGCGACCGGCTCGCTGCCTACAAGCGGCCGCGCCGCTACCATTTCGTTGAGGCACTGCCCAAGACCACCAGCGGCAAGATCCAGAAACACCTGCTGCGCGCCGGCGGCGCGGCGTGATCCTGCTTCAGGCCAGGCGTGCGTCGTACTGCCAGCGGCGCACCTTGGTATAGGCCAGCCGCCCGGCATCCGCGTGCAAGGGATTGACCAGCACGTTGAACTCTTCGGGGATCACAATCGAAGGCACCAGCAGCAAGGCGCTGGTGCCCTCGCGCACCCAGGCCTCGCCGGTGTCGAGGCTGGTCTTGCCGGCGGGAATGGCATCCCAGCCGACCGGCGCGCTGGCAGCCGTCAAGTGCCCGGCTGCGGCCCACAAGTCGTCGGGAATCTCGATGCGGACCAGGTAGCGGTTCAACGGCAGGCCGGCGCAGCCCAGGTGGACCAGCGTTTCCAGGCAAGCCAGCGCGATGCTCGAGGCCGCGTAAATCAGGGGCGTTCCCTGCCGGTTCCAGCGCCCTCCGGTCGCCTTGGCGCCGGCGCCGCTGGCATCGTCCGCGGTGTAGAGGGGCGTGTCGGTCGCGATGCGCCAGGCCTGCCTCAAGCGTAGGCCCCGCTCTGCATCCTGGCCACCAGGTCGGAGACGATGCGCTGGCCCGCGACGGTATCCATCAAGGCGGCGGGGCGTTGCCCGCCCAGCGCCGGCGACGGCTGCTCCAGCCACTGCGCCACCCACTGCGCCGCATTGAAGCCGCGCGCATCGCCCGAGCTTGCCACCAGTGCCTGTACCTGGCCGACTAGCCGCACCATGCCCAGCACGCGTTCGCTTTGCTCGCTTGACAGTTTCTGGTGCGCGCGCGCCTTGCGGTCAACGGTGGCACGCGGCAAGTCCAGCGTCTTGATCAGCTGCTCCTT
>JABFVP010000539.1 GCA_013362725.1 Cupriavidus sp. | reverse complement strand
GCGGGCCCGGCGTGCCGCCGGGCCCGGCCGCGGTTTCCGCCACGTCGCGCAGCGGCGGGCGCGCCAGGCTGGCGTGCCACGCCTGCGGGATCACCTGGGCGATCTGGTTGAACGCTTCCTTGGAAATCACGGTCTCCTCGCGCATCGCTTCCAGCGACAGCCGGCCCTTGCGCAGCGCGAACAGCATCAGCAGGCGCCGCTCCAGCGCCACGGTATAGGCGCCGAACTTGCCGCGCATGTCCGCCAGGCCTTCGGCGGCGGCGCGCGAGCGGTCTTCCAGCACCCCGTCGAGCACGGTCGCCATGCGCGCGCCGAACACCGGCGTCAGCATCGAGCGGTTGTAGCGGCGCAGCCGGTCGAGCACGGCCTGGCGGCAGCTCAGCAGTTCAAAGCGGTCGGCCAGCGCGCGCGCCAGCGGGCGCTCGATGCCGAGCCGGCGGTGCAGGAACAGCGCCACCTTGAAGCCCAGGTGATAGTCCAGGATCTGCCGCGCGGCGCGGTTGTAGCCAATGCGGCCGTGCTCTCGCGCCGCGTCGATCATCTGCGCGGTGTTGCGCATCATCGCGTCGAGGTTGGCCACCGAGATCACGCCGTCGCCGTATTCCGGAATCAGCTCGCGCTCGCGCGTGGCCAGCGTGACCAGGCCGATGCTGAGGCGGTCACGCTCGGACAGGGCGGTGTCGAAGTCGAATTCCGCCGAGCCCAGCTCAATGCCGTGCCGGTACTTCTGCGCCGCCTCGCGCGCGATTGCCGGGGGCAGGTCGAACGCGTCCGCCACGCGCACCATCATGGCCTCCACTTCCTCGGTGGAGAGGCGGATCGCCTGCAGCTGCAGCGCGCGCTCCTGCGGCGACAGCTGGTCCAGCCCGACCCGGTGAATCAGCGCCCGCAGCGTGGTGCCGTTGAGCAGCAGGCTGACCAGCACGAAGCCGGTCGCCAGGATCGCGACGAAATGCCGCGTTTCATAGGGCAGGTCGCTGTTCTCGGCGATGCCCAGCGCCAGCACCAGGGTCACCGCGCCGCGCAGGCCGCCCCAGGCAATGGCGAGCTTGAAGGCGCCATCGATGGGCGCGCTCAGCCGCAGCCACGACAGCAACGGCAGCAGCCCGAACAGCGTCAGCAGGCGCGCCGCCAGTGCCGCGAGCACCAGCGCCAGCAGCAGCCAGCCATGATGCCCGGTCACGCCCGCCAGCATCGACGGCACGCGCACCGCGGCCAGCAGGAACACCACCGCGCCCGCGATCCCGGCAAACTGCTCCCATATCATGCGCAGGTGCCGCCAGTTGGGCGGCGCCAGCCGCGTGGGCCCGAGTGCGCTGACCATCAGGCCGGCGCACACTACCGCGACCACGCCCGACACGCCCAGCAGTTGCTCGGCCAGCAGGTAGAGCGGGTAGGGCAGCGCCAGGGTCAGCGCGCTTTCCGCCATGGCCAGCCCGGCCAGCCGCGGCAGCAGGTCGGACACCAGCCGCCCCGCCAGCGCGCCGCACAGCACCCCGCCGACAAAGGCCCACGCCAGCTCGCGCAGGCCCGCAGCCAGCGTCGCCTGCGCGCCATGCCCGGTCAGCATTGCCACCAGCACGCCGACGATGGCGATGGCGGCGGCGTCGTTGAGCAGGCTTTCGCCCTCCACCAGCCGGATCAGCCGCGCCGGCGCGCCCACGTCGCGGAAGATCGCGATCACCGCGGCCGGGTCGGTGGTGGCGACCACCGCGCCCAGCAGCAGGCACACCGCCAGCGGCATGCCGCTGGCCGCCGCGGTGGCCACGCCAATGACACCGGTGGCCACCACCACGGCGACCACCGCCAGCAGCAGGATCGGTGCCGCGTCGGGCAGCATGCCGCGCACGTCGGCGGTCAGCGCGGCGTGGAACAGCAGCGGCGGCAGGAAGATCCACAGGTAGGCCTCGGGCGGCAAGGCCGGGTCGATCAGCGGATGCAGGAAGTGGCGGGCAAAGTCGGGGTGGGCGGCGTCGATCGCCACATAGCCCGCGCCGATGGCGATGCCGATGGCCGACAGCAGCGTGGATTCCGGCAGCACCAGCCGTGCCGCGGCCACCTGCACCACGGCGACGATGGCCAGCAGCACGCCGGCCAGGATCAGGATATCGACGATGATGCTCATGCGCCGGCCTCCGGCGCCGCATCCTGCAGCGGCGGGCTTGCCAGCCGCGCACGCACGGCAGCCGCCAGTTCGGCCGCCGCCGGCGACAGGCTGCGGTTGCGCGCGGTGACCAGGCCGATCGAGCGCTCGGTCACCGGCGCGGTCAGCAGCCGCTCGACAATGCCGGGCTGGCGCACCGTGCCGGCGGCGATCTCGGGCAGCGCGGCCACGCCGAAGCCGCATTCGACCATGGCCGCGATGGTGGCCAGGCGTTCGGCCTCGAACACCGGCTGGAAGCGGATGCGGTTCTGCAGGAAGGCCCACTCCGCGTACTGGCGCACGCTGCTGGGGTGGGTCATCGACACATGCGGCGCGCCGGCGGTATCGGCCCAGCGCAGCGGGCCCGGGCTGCGCGCCAGCGGGTGCGCCGACGGGATCAGCAGCACGAACCGGTCCGACAGCAGCGGTTCGTACTGCAGGTCCGCCTGCTGCGGGTTGGCGGCGGTCAGCGCGAAATCCACGTCGCCGGCGCGGACCAGGTCAAAGGCTGGCCCGGACAGGGTGTCGAACACCTTTAGCGCCACCTCGGGACGCGCCTGGTGGTAGGCCATCAGCACCCGCGGCAGCACCCGCGCCGCCAGCGACGGCAGCGCGGCCACCGCCACCTGGCCGCGCTCGGCGCTGGCGATCCCCGTCACGGCGTCGATGGCGCCGCGGAACGCGGCCTGCAGCAGCGCGGCCTGCTGCATGAAGACCTGGCCCGCCGCGGTCAGGCGCACGGTGCGGGTGGTGCGGTCGAACAGGCGCACGCCCAGCGCTTCCTCGATGCGCAGGATCTGCGTGGACAGGGCGGATTGCGACAGGTGCAGCTGGCTGGCGGCCTGGCGGAAGTTCAGCGTGCGGCCCAGCACCAGCGTGGTTTCGATGTCGCGCATCGACAGGTTGATGTTCATGGGAGCGGCGGTCCGGCGGCATCCGTGGCCGGACCCTCAAGTCGATTGATCTGGTTTGGTGATCATTTTATCCAGGGAATCGACTTCTTCAATCAAAGCGGGTTCTCTACACTGGCGGGATGCCAGGAGAAGCCATGTCCAACGCCACCCCCGCGTCAACGCCATCCACCCTGAGCCGGCCAGGAGCCGCCCATGCCGTGGTGGTGGGCGGCGGCACCATGGGCGCCGATGTCGCCGTGGTGCTGACCCGCGCGCTGTGCCGCACCACCATCGTCGAACCCGATGCCGGGCGTGCCGGCGCGCTGCCCGCGCGCGTGCGCGCCAACCTCGCCGCAATCGGCCGCGAAGCAGGCGCGGAACGCCTCGCGGTGGCGGCTGCGCTCGACGCGGTGGACTGGGCATCGGTCGACCTGGTGATCGAATGCATTCCCGAGGACCTGGCGCTGAAGCAGGCGCTGTTTGCCGAACTGGTGGCGCGTGCGCGCCCGCACACGCTGCTGGCCAGCAACAGCTCCAGCTTCCCGATCAGCGCGATCGGCGCCGGCCTGGACTCGCCTGCACGCATGCTTGGCCTGCATTTCTTCATGCCGGCGCACCTGGTGCCGCTGGTCGAGGTGGTGATGGGCGAAGCCAGCGACGAGCGCCATGCCGACGCGCTGGCCGCGTTCATGCGCCGCCGCGGCATGGTGCCGGTGAAGGTGCGCAAGGACCTGCCCGGCTTCCTCGCCAACCGGCTGCAGCATGCGCTGTCGCGCGAGGCCTTCAGCGTGATCGACCGCGGCATTGCCTCGCCCGAGGACGTCGATGCGGCGGTGCGCTTCGGCTTCGGTTTTCGCTTTCTGGCGGCGGGACCGGTGCTGCAGCGCGACCATGCCGGCATCGACGTCCATGCAGCCGCCGGCGCCACCATGTACCCGACCTTCTGCAACGACGACCACCCCGCGCGCTGCCTGTCCGAGCGCGCCGCCGACGGCCGCCACGGCATGAAGCGCGGCGAAGGCTTTTACCCATGGACGCCTGAAACCATTGCGGCCGAGCGCGCGCGCTATGACCAACTGCTGCGCGCCGGCCTGGCGCTGATCGCGCCCGAACTGCCCGAGATCGAACCATGACCGCCACCCAATCCCAAGCCTCCTCCCAGCCTGTCCCGCAGCGCGCCGCCCTTGCCGAATCGCCGCTGATCGTCACCGTGGCGCCCAACGGCGCCTACAAGCGCGCCAGCGACCATCCCGCGGTGCCGCTGACCGCCGCGGCGCTGGCGGCGGAGGCGCGCGCCTGCCTCGAAGCCGGCGCCGCCATGATGCATATGCACGTGCGCGATGCCGAGGGCCGCCATTCGCTCGATGTGCAGACCTACCGCGACGCGCTGGCGGCGGTCAGGCAGGCGGTCGGCGACGCGCTGCTGGTGCAGGTGACCAGCGAGGCCGCCGGCGTGTACCAGGCCGCCGAGCAGATGGCGATGGTGCGCGCGCTGCGTCCCGAGGCGGTCTCAATCGGCCTGCGCGAAGTGGCGGTGCCGGACATCGCGGACAGCGAGCTGGCGGCGTTCTTCGCCTGGCTGGCGCGCGAACGCGTGATGACGCAGGTGATCCTGTACGACGCGGCCGACGTGCGCCGCTGGCAGCGGATGCGCGCGCGCGGCATGGTGCCGCCGGGCGCGTGGTCGGTGCTGTATGTGCTGGGACGCTACGCGGCGGGACAGGTGTCGTCGCCGCACGACCTGCTGCCGTTCCTGCAGGCCGCGGCCGAGGGCGGCGATGCGCTGCCGTGGGCAATTTGCGCGTTCGGGCGCGAGGAGAACGCGTGCGTGACCGCGGCCGCCGCGTTCGGCGGCCATGTGCGGGTGGGCTTCGAGAACAACCTGCTGTTGCGCGACGGCACCCGCGCGCCCGGCAACCATGCGCTGGTGGCGCAGGCGGTGCAGGGCGGGCTGACGCTGGGCCGGCCGATCGCGGACGCGGCCGATGCGCGCCGTATCTATGGCGAGGTGCGCTGAGGCAGCTGCGCCGCAGCGAGGGCGTCAGGCGCCGTCGCTGAAGCTGTCGCGCGGGCCGTTGGGGTTGTGGGCACCGTCGGCGAACGGGTTGCGCGCGCCGGTCGCGGTGTGTTCGCCGTCGGTAAAGCTGCTGCGGGTGCCGGTGGCGGCGTTGGCACCGTCGGTGAACGGGCTGCGCGTGCTGGTGATGCCGTGCGCGCCATCGCTGAACGGATCGACGCTGCGTGGCGCGGCTTGCGCGGCGCCGGCAACGCCGGCAATAAGGGCGGTGGCGACAAAGACTTGCCTGAGTGCATGCATGGATCGCTTCTCCGTAAGGTTGCCGGCCCGGAATGGGCGGCGGTGTGGCTAGTCTAGGTGTCGGCCACCCACACGAGCATGACCGCCACATGACAATGCCGTCATCCCGCGGGCATTAGTCAGCACCGCCAGCACGCCGGAGAAGCTGCCGGCGGGCAAAGGCTGTAGAATCATGGCTGTCCGACCGGCCTGTGGTTCCATCGCCGGTTTTTCATTGCCCGCGGAAATGCAGCGGGCCTCTCACAAGAGTCATGTCCGAGTCTGATTCAGCCAAACTCGCTGCGGTGGCGTGGATCCGCGAGCAAATGGACCGTCATGCCCTGACCCTCGACGAC
>JABFVP010000706.1 GCA_013362725.1 Cupriavidus sp. | reverse complement strand
TACCGTCGCGCGCCGCGCGATGGCGCGGCCTGGCTGAACCCCGGTTGCCGTTCGAGGGTGATACGTGGGGGCGCCTGGGCCAGTTCACCGGTGCAGACGCGCTCGGCGTGGCGGCAGAGTGGGGACGTCAACCAGACCAGTGCGCGCGTGGGGTTCCGCATCGCCCGGGAGATCTAAGAGCAGGCTCTCCGCTCGTCGCGGACGGATGGCGCGATGCGCGGACGGGGATACCCGCGTCACACGTGTCGGCTTAAAGTGCACGCATCCAGGACGGGTCAGGAGAGCGCAGATGAGGATCGATCCTTTGGGTAATGCGCAACAGGGCCGTCCGCGCCGGGGTTTCGGCGGCATGCGGTGGTGGATCCTGATCCTGTTCGCCGGTTACGCGGCGTGGCAGTGGTTCGGCAACGCCAAGGTCGACCCGTACACCGGCGAGAAGGCGCATTACGGCACCACCGCCGACGAGGAAGTGCAGCTGGGTGCGCAGGCGTTCCAGCAGGTGCTGGGCGATGCCAACGCGCAGGGCGCGCTGCTGCCGGCCAACGCGCAGGTCAGCCAGCAGATCCGCGAGATCGCGCAGCGCCTGATCACCCATGTGCCGCAGGTCACCGCCGACCTGGCCGCACAGAACGGCCAGCCGGTGCCGACCGAGCACCAGGGGTTCCAGTGGGACGTCGCCGTGATCCAGTCCGACCAGGCCAACGCGTTCTGCCTGCCCGGCGGAAAGATGGCGGTCTACACCGGGCTGATCCCGGTGGCGAAAACGCAGGACGCCATGGCCGTGGTGATGGGCCACGAGATCGCCCACGCGCTGCTGCGTCACGGCAGCCAGCGCATGGCCCAGCAGAAGCTGGTGCAGATGGGGCAGATGGCGGCCGGCATGGCCATGGGCGGCATGGACCCGCAACAGCAGCAGGCGATCATGGCCGCGCTCGGCGCCGGTGCGCAGTACGGCCTGGTGCTGCCCTACGGCCGCAACCACGAGACGCAGGCCGACAAGGTCGGACTGATGCTGGCCGCGGCCGCCTGCTACAACCCGCACGAGGCGATCCCGCTGTGGCAGCGCATGTCCGAACTCGGCGGCGGCGAACGCCCGCCGGAGTTCGCCTCCACCCACCCGGACCCGGCCAACCGCATCCAGACCCTGCAATCGCTGATGCCGCAGGCCGAGCAGATCTACGCCAAGTACTGCGGCAAGGCCCCGCCGTCGTCCTGATTGCGGCCGGTCGCGCGCAACAAAAAAGCCGGCCCGGGGCCGGCTTTCTTCGTCTGGGCGCAGGGCTTCAGCGCTTGGTCTGGCTGCCCTTGCCTTCGGTGTCCTTGGGTTTTGTGCCGGTGTTCGGGCTCTGGCCGACGCTGCCCGACAGGTTGCGCTGGAACTCGTTCCACATCGCCAGGTTGCGCTCGGTCAGCTGGTTCATCAGCGCCCACGGCGTCTGCCCGAGGATGCCGCCCATCTGGCTGCGGAACTGCTGCTGCTGGTCGAGGAAGACCTGCATCGAACGCTCCAGGTAGCTGCCCATGAAACCCTGCAGCGAGTCGCCGTAGAAACGGATGATCTGGCTCAGCAACTGGGTGGAGAGCACCGGTTCGCCGTCCTGCTCGTGCTCGGCGATGATCTGCAGCAACACCTGTCGCGTCAGGTCCTCGCCGCTGCGCGCATCGCGCACTTCGAACTCCTCGCCATCGACGATCAGTTGGCGAACGTCCTCGATGGTGATGTAGCTGGAGATCTCGGTGTCGTAGAGCCGGCGGTTCGGGTACTTCTTGATGACGCGAATCGAGGCCATGGAGCTTCGGCTCTAAATCGTGGTGCCTTGCAGCATGGCGCAGTGCGGCAGGCCTTGCAACTGGCCCGTTCCGGACCCTTCCGCCAGCGCCCTACCAGCCCATGTGGTGGCCGCCGTTGATGTCCAGGTTCGAGCCGGTGATCCACGCCGCTTCCTCGGCGACGAGGAACGCCACCGCGTAAGCGATTTCCTCCGGCGACCCCAGGCGACCGGTCGGGATCTCGGCGACGATCTTGGCGCGCACGTCCTCGGGCACCGCCATCACCATGTCGGTGGCGACGTAGCCGGGCGAGACCGTGTTGACGGTGACGCCGAAGCGGGCGTTCTCGCGCGCCAGCGAAATGGTGAACCCGTGCATGCCGGCCTTGGCGGCGGCGTAGTTGGCCTGGCCGTACTGGCCCTTGAGGCCGTTGATCGAGCTGATCTGCACGATGCGCCCCCACTGCCGGTCGCGCATGCCCTCGATCACCGGGCGGGTGACGTTGAAGCAGGAGTTGAGGTTGGTGGCGATCACCTCGTTCCACTGCAGCACCGACATGCGGTGGAAGGTGGAGTCGCGGGTGATGCCGGCGTTGTTGACCAGGATTTCGACCGGGCCGAGCTGGCGTTCGACGTCCTCCACCAGCGCCTGCGCCTGGTCAGCGATGGATACATCGCCCCGGGCCAGTGCGACTTCGATGCCGCGTTCGCGCATCTGCGCCTGCCACGCGCGGGCGCGGGCCTCGTCGCGGTAGTTGGTGGCGACGCGATGGCCCATCTGCGCCAGCCGCTGGATGATCGAAGTGCCGATGCCACCGGTGCCGCCGGTGACCAGTGCCACGCGAGACTGCATTGTTCGTTTCTCCCGGCCGCGGTGCGACCGACCTAGCGATGGATTCTAGTCAGCGATTATGAAAACTGTCGCCGGCCTGCGCGTCGGGGCGCGGGCCGCGCGGGATCAGGGCGGGGTCGAACGCGGCGCGGGCACGGGCGAGCAGGTCGGGTACGGCCGACGCCCCTTCCAGCGCGGCGGGCGGCTGGCCCAAACGGCGCCAGGCGTCGTGCAGTGCCGGCAGCGGGCGGACCGGGTCGACCGGCCAGGCGGCGTCGGACTTGGACAGCTTGCGGCCGTCCGCGCCCAGCACCAGCGGCAGGTGCGCGTACCGCGGCGTGGGCAGGCCCAGTGCGCGCTGCAGCAGGATCTGGCGCGGGGTGGAGTCGAGCAGGTCGGCGCCGCGCACGACGTCGGTGATGCCCTGCGCAGCGTCGTCCACCACTACCGCCAGTTGATAGGCCCAATGCCCATCGGCGCGGCGCAGCACGACGTCGCCGACGGCGTGCGCGACGTCCTGCGTGATCGCGCCCTGGATGGCATCGTCGAACGCGACCAGGCTGTGGTCCTCCACGCGCAGGCGCACGGCGGGGTTCGGGCGCGGCGCGCGGGCCACGCAACGGCGATGGATGCCGCCGGCGGCGGCCAGGTCGGTGCGGCTGCAATGGCAGTGGAAGGCCCGGCCGTCGGCCAGCAGACGGTCGAGTGCCTGCGCGTACAACGCGTGCCGCTGGCTCTGCCGCTCGATGGCCTCGTCGCTGGCCAGGCCGAAGGCCGTCAGGGTATCGAGCTGGCGTTGCGCCGCACCGGGCACTTCGCGCGGCGGGTCCAGGTCTTCCACCCGCACCAGCCAGGCGCCGTCGGCGTGGCGTGCCAGCAGCCAGCTGCCGAACGCCGCCAATAGCGAGCCGGCGTGCAGGTCGCCGGTGGGCGAGGGCGCGAACCGTCCCCGATAGGCGACCGTCGGCACGGCGGGCGATCTGGACTCGTCGGGCAAAGCGGCCACGCGTCGGTTTCACTTGAATTCAACGTGAGCGTGCCACATTTTCACCCGTTGACGCGCATGGTGCGCCAAAGGTTTTCGTCATGTTCAAGCGAATCACACTCTTCCTCGCCACCAACCTGGCCGTGCTGGCGCTGCTCAGCATCGTCATGGCGATCCTGCAGCGGTATGGCATCAGCTTTGGAAACAACACGGGCCTGCTGGTCTTCGCGGCGATCTTCGGTTTCGGCGGGTCGCTGATCTCGCTGATGACCTCCAAGTGGATGGCCAAGCGCAGCACCGGCGCCTACGTGATCGAACAGCCGCGCAACGAGTCCGAGCAGTGGCTGGTCGACACCGTGTACCGCCAGGCCGAAGCGGCCGGCATCGCCCGTCCGGAAGTGGCCATCTACGACGCGCCGGAAATCAACGCCTTTGCCACCGGCCCGAGCCGCAACAACTCGCTGGTGGCGGTGTCCACCGGCCTGCTGCGCGCGATGAACCGCGACGAAGCCGAAGCCGTGCTGGGCCATGAGGTCAGCCACGTCGCCAACGGCGACATGGTGACGATGGCGCTGATCCAGGGCGTGCTGAACACCTTCGTGATCGTGCTCTCGCGCGTGGTCGGCCGCGTCATCGACGGCATGATCAGCGGCAACCGCGAAAGCTCCAGCCCGGGCTTCGGCTACTACATCATCGTGTTCGTGCTGGACATGGTGTTCGGCCTGTTCGCCAGCATGATCGCGATGTGGTTCTCGCGTCACCGCGAGTTCCGCGCCGACGCCGGCGGTGCCCGCCTGGCCGGTCGCGACAAGATGATCGCCGCCCTCCAGCGCCTGTCGCAGACCTACGGCGAAAGCACGTTGCCCAAGACCGTGCAGGCCTTCGGCATCAGCGGCGGCGTCGGCCACGGCCTGCGCAAGCTGCTGATGAGCCACCCGCCGCTGGAAGAACGCATCCAGACCCTGCGCAATGCGCCGGTCGACCAGGTGCGCGGCAGCGTGGTCAGCTGATCGGATCGTTCGCGCGTAGCTACAGAAAAGCCCGCCTCATGGCGGGCTTTTCTTTTGGACGGTCAGCGGCCTTGCTCTATCGCCCGCGCGCCACGCCGCAGTGCCTGCATTTTTCCGGATAGGGCCAATACGGGTTGAAGAAGCGCTGTCCGCACTTCGGGCAGCGAAACGCCATCAGTGCCGACTTCGCCACGATGCACGCGAAGATCCAGGTGCCGAGCGACAGCCAGAACACGACGTGCTCGTATCGGGTCGATTGAGCGGCATATATGGCCAGCGCGGACACTGCGAAACCGCCCATCCAGGTGCCGAAGAACCAGCGCATGCGACGGTTGTAGTCGGTCCATGGACTGGAGCGGCGGCTGTCTGCCGTCATGCGCATCTCCTGCCGGGCGCCGGAGCGGCGCCGGTCAGAACTCGTAATCCATCTCCGGCCCGGCCGGTGCCAGGAAGTAACCCTGCGCATAGTCGATGCCGGCGCTGAACAGGAAGCTCATGCTGCCCGCGTCCTGCACGAACTCGGCGATGGTGGTCTTGCCCAGTTCGCGCGCCTTCTCGGAAATCTCGCGGATGCGCTT
The DNA here is from genome assembly GCA_013362725.1 of Cupriavidus sp. Lineage (GTDB taxonomy): Bacteria > Pseudomonadota > Gammaproteobacteria > Burkholderiales > Burkholderiaceae > Cupriavidus. The sequence goes on along the minus strand of JABFVP010000706.1, from coordinate 518 downwards.
CTGGTGCTCGGCGTTGTTGGGCAGGTCGTCCATGTAGCTGCGGTCGATCTTGAGCAGCGCGGCGTCGAAATGGGTCAGCAGCTGGAACGAGTTCAGGCCCACGCCGAACTGCTCCAGGCCCACGCGCACGCCGTGCGGCGCGACCGCGGCCTGGAAGTCCTGCGCCGCGCGCAGGTGGGTGAACACCTTCGATTCCGGCAGCTGCAGCACCAGCAGGCTGCCGTCGGCGCCGTGCTTGGCCAACTGCTCGACGATGAACTGCTGCAGCGTGGCGTCCTGCAGCGAAGCCTGGGTGATCTTGGCCAGCACCGTGGTGCGCTTGCCGGCGCGCAGTCGCTCGCCGATGACGGCGATCGAGCGGCCCACCACCCAGCGGTCGATTTCCCACAGCAGGCCGTGTTCCTCGGCGATCTGCAGGAACGCCAGCGGCTGCACCAGCTCGCCGTGCTCGCCCTGCATGCGCAGGTAGGCCTCGTACATCTCGATCGGCTCGCCGTGCAGGCCGATCAGCGGCTGGT
>JABFVP010000433.1 GCA_013362725.1 Cupriavidus sp. | reverse complement strand
GACAAGATCCGCATCGACATCCCCAACCGCACCATCAACGTGCTGGTGTCGGACGAGGAACTGGCGCGCCGCCGCGAGGCGCAGAACGCCAAGGGCTGGAAGCCCGCCAAGCCGCGCCCGCGCAAGGTGTCGGCGGCGCTGAAGGCGTATGCCAAGCTGGTGATGTCGGCGGACAAGGGCGCGGTGCGTGATTTGTCGCTGTTGGATGATTGATGTGGGGCGGGCTGCATGCCCGGTTGCATCGGGAGCCGCTCTTCGGGGCGGCTTTTTTGTTTAAACGAAGCCGGCAGAAGGCCTTATGTCGGTTTCTTCAATCTGATCAAGAATAGACATAAATATCATTTGATACATTGCTGCCGACCCTAGCCCCGCAACACCTTCAGCACCAACGCAAACGCCGGCGACGGCTGCCGCCTGCTGGGGTAGTAAAGGTGATAGCCATTGAACTTCGGGCACCAGTCCTCCAGCACGCGCACCAGCCGGCCGGCTTCGATATGCGGCATCAGTTCATCCTCGGGTAGCAGCGTGATCCCCAGCCCGGCCAGCGCCGCGTCCACCTGCGGCTGCGTGGTATTGAAGATCAGCGGCCCGTCCACACGCACGTTCACCTGGCGGCCGCGCCGTTCGAAGTCCCAGACATAGAGTCCGCCGGAGGTGGGCATGCGCTGGTTGATGCAGCGGTGCGCCATCAGGTCTTGCGGCGTCTTTGGCGGCGGATGGGCGGCGAAGTAGGCGGGCGACGCCACCACGGCCATGCGCAGCGGTGGGCCGATGGGCATGGCGATCATGTCCTTGTCGATGGTGCTGCCCAGCCGCACGCCGGCGTCGAAGCGGTCTGCCACGATGTCGCGGAAGCCGTAGTTGACGTCGAACTCCAGCTTGATGTCCGGGTATTCGTGCAGCAGCGGCGTCAGCCTGGGCAGCAGGATGGTGTGCAGCACGTTGTCGCCGCAGGTGATGCGCACCGTGCCGGCGGGCTTGTCGCGCAAGGCGGTCAGGGCATCGAGCTCGGCCTCGATTTCGTCGAAGCGGTGGCCGATGGCCTGCATCAGCCGTTCCCCCGCCGCGGTGGGCGAGACGCTGCGCGTGGTGCGCGTCAGCAGCCGGATCCGCAGCCGTTCCTCTAAGCCGCGCACGGCCTGGCTCAGCGCTGACTGGGTTACGCCCAGCGACGCGGCGGCCCGCGTAAAGCTGCCTTCGCGCGCCACCGTCACGAAAGCGAGCAGGTCGTTGAGGTTGCGTCGGACCATGCGTCGGTCTCCATCGGCATATTGATTAGTGCTACTTATAACCCCTTTAAGCACTTATTAGCTAGTCATCAACCCTTCCACGCGCGAAGATGGGTGGGACGCAGAGGCCGGGAACCCGGCCTCGCCATTGCCGCTTCCGGCACTTTTTTCCGCACACCGCGCTCAGGCCACGCTGCTCCGGACGATAACGGGGCAGCGCGGCGCCGTGCGCGCATCTACCTCTTCCCGAACCGCATGACAACCCGACTCTGTGACGCCCCCGTGGGCGCGACTATCCCTGCGCACGATGCCGATCGCCAACCCGCCCACTGGGGCGGCGTCCTTGCCATGACGCTGTGCGTGTTTGCGCTGATCGCCTCGGAATTCATGCCGGTCAGCCTGCTGACGCCCATGGCCGCCGATCTGCATGTCACCGAAGGCCTGGCGGGCCAGGGCATCGCGATCTCCGGCGCCTTTGCCGTGGTGACCAGCCTGTTTATCGCCGCGCTGGCCGGCAGCATGAACCGCAAGACATTGCTGCTGGGTCTGACGGCGTTGATGGCGGTCTCCGGCGCGGTGATCGCGCTGGCGCCCAACTACCTTGCCTACATGGCGGGCCGTGCGCTGATCGGCGTGGTGGTCGGCGGCTTCTGGTCGATGTCGGCGGCAACGGCGATGCGGCTGGTTCCGCCCGGCCAGGTGCCGCGCGCACTGGCAATCTTCAACGGCGGCAACGCGCTGGCCACGGTGGTGGCGGCGCCGCTGGGCAGCTACCTGGGCGCGGTGATCGGCTGGCGCGGCACGTTCTTGTGCCTGGTGCCAGTGGCGCTGATCGCTTTCGCGTGGCAGTGGATCAGCCTGCCGGCGATGCCGTCGGCAGCGCGCCGCAGCGGCTCCCCCAGCGGCTTGCGGCTGTTGCGCCAGCCGCTGGTGGTGCTGGGCATGCTCGGCGCCAGCGTGTTCTTTATGGGCCAGTTCACGCTGTTCACCTACGTGCGGCCGTTCCTCGAGACGGTGACGCGGGTGGAGGTGTCGTCGCTGTCGCTGATCCTGCTGGTGATCGGGGTCACCGGTTTTATCGGCACCATGGCCATCGGCGCGGCGCTCAGGCGCGGTTTCTACGCGACGATGATTGCCATACCGGTAGTGATGGCGGCGATTGCGCTGGCGCTGGTAGCATTCGGCTCCAACACTGCCGCGGCGGTCGCGTTGCTGGGGCTGTGGGGCTTCGTTGCCACCGCGGCGCCAGTGGGCTGGTGGGCCTGGATCGCCAGGACCTTCCCGAACGACGCCGAGGCCGGGGGTGGCCTGCTGGTGGCGGTGGTCCAGCTTGCCATCGCGCTGGGCTCCACCGTGGGCGGCCTGCTGTTTGACCGCAGCGGTTATCAAGGTACCTTCGTCGCCAGCGCAGCGCTGCTGGCAATTGCGGCGTTGCTGACCTGGTTGATCGCGCGCACCGAAGCAAGGGCTCCCTGACGCGCTTGCGTGAAAGGCGCCGCGACCATGGTCGCGGCGCCTTTTTCTATGCCACCTTGCGCACCGGCAGGCTGCGCACGCGCTTGCCCGTAGCGGCGAAGATCGCATTGCACAGCGCGGGCGCGACCGGCGGCACCGGCGGCTCGCCCACGCCGCCCGGCGGCAGGTCATGGTTGTCGTTGACCAGGTGGGTGCGGATCACGCGCGGCGAGGCATGGTGGCGCAGCACTTCGTAGTCGTGGAAGTTGCTCTGCATCACGCGGCCCTTGTCGAAGGTGATCTCGCTGGCCAGCGCCAGGCTCAGGCCCATGATGGCGCCGCCTTCCATCTGCGCGCGGATGCGGTCGGGGTGGATCTGCGGGCCGCAGTCCATCGCCATGTCGACTGACAGCACGCGCACCTCGCCCTTCGCATCGACGGCCACCTCGACCACGGTCGCGGTGTAGCTCATGAAGCTGTAGCAGAACGCCAGGCCCAGCCCGTGGCCCCTGGGCAGCTTGCGGCCCCAGCCCGCGCCGCGGGTGGCGGCGTCGATCACACCGCGCAGGCGCCCCGTGTCATACGGATAGCGTTCGGGCGATTCGGTGTAGTTCCAGGTATCGGCCAGCGTGCCGGGATCGATCTTGCGCGCGGGGCCGATCAGGTCGAGCGCAAACTGCCGGTGGTCCTTGCCGGCGCGGTGCGCCAGCTCGGCGATAAAGCACTGCGCCGCGAACGCGTGCGGAATATTGGCCACCGAGCGGAACCAGCCGATGCGCGCATGCGCCGGCACTTCGGCGGTTTCCACGCGCACGTTGTCGATGCGGTAGGGCATGTTGATCGCCGACATGGCCGACTCGAACAGCTGCTGGCCTTTCGCGCCCTCGGTAAACAGCGAGGCGATGGTCGGCGCGGCGCTGCGGTGCAGCCACGACTTGACCTGGCCCTGCCTGTCGATGACTGCCTCCAGGCGCTCGGCCGAGACGGTGTGCAGGTAGTCGTGGTGGATGTCGTCGTCGCGGGTCCAGACCAGCTTGACCGGCGTGCCCTCGGGCATCGCCTGCGCGACGATGGCGGCCTCGTCGACAAAGTCGGGCTTGGACTTGCGGCCAAAGCCGCCGCCCAGCAGCAGCACGTTGACCCTGACGTTGCCGGGCTTGAGTTCCAGGCGTTTGGCCACGGCAGTCTGCGCGGCAACCGGGTTCTGGATCGAGGTCCAGACCTCGGCGCTGCCGCCGCGGATGCGCACCGTGGCCACCGGCGGCTCCATCGACGCATGGGCCAGGTGCGGCACGTAGTAGTCGGCGGCAAGGCGCTCGGCGGGCGGCGCCCGGTCCCAGATTTGCTGCGCATTGCCCTGGTTGCGCATCGCCTTGCCCGGCGCGCGCGAAGCCGCCTCGAGCGTGCGGCGATACGCGGTGGAGTCATAGCTGCCGTTGGGGCCGTCGTCCCATTCGATCTCCAGCGCGGCGCGGCCCTGCATGGCCGCCCAGGTGTTGCGCGCGACCACCGCCACGCCGCCCAGCGGCTGGAACGCCGGCGCGCCCTGGAAGGCGGGAATCTCCACCACTTTCAATACGCCGGGCAGCGCCAGCGCCTTGCGGCTGTCGAGCCGGCGCAGCTTGCCGCCCACCACGGGCGGGCGCGCCACCACGGCGTACACCATGCCGGGCAGGCGCAGGTCCATGCCATAGACGGCGCGGCCCGAGCCGATGGCTTCCTGGTCGACCGGCCGTACCGCGTTCTTGCCGATATAGCGCAAGCCGGTGCGGGGCTTGAGCCCCAGCGCATCACCCTTCGGCAGCGGCTGGCGGGCCGCATCGGCCGCCAGCTCGCCAAAGCCCAGGCGGCGTCCGCTGGGCTGGTGCGCGACTTCATGCTGCACGGCGCGGACCTCGGACACCGGCACCGACCAGCGCGCGGCGGCAGCGGCTTCCAGCATCTGGCGGGCCGCGGCGCCGACGCGCCGCATCGGCATCAGGAAATGCCGCACGCTGCGCGAGCCGTCGACGTTCTGGTTGCCGTAGCGGGTCTCGTCGGCCTCGGCCTGGACCACCTTGACGCGCTCCCAGCGCGCCTCCATCTCGTCGGCCACCACCATCGGCAGGCTGGTGCGCACGCCGGTGCCCATCTCGGCGCGATGGGCCACGATGGTGACGGTACCGTCGGCGGCGATCGAGACGAACGCCAGTGGATCGTCGACGGTGCCGCCCGGCATGGAGTCGGCGCCGAACTTCTTTGGCGCTGGATCCACGGCGCGTGCGACAGTGACCAGGCCACCGGTAGTCACCGCAAGCGTCATCAGCCCCAGGCCGCCGCGCAAGAATCCGCGTCGGGAGAGTCGAGCGATGTTATCCATTTACTTGCTCCCTTGCGCCAGGCGGCTGGCCGCCTGCCGGATCGCGGCACGGATGCGTGGATAGGTGCCGCAGCGGCAGATATTGCCGCTCATGGCCTCGTCGATCTGCCGGTCGGTCGGCGCCGGCGTGGTCTTGAGCAGGCTGACCGCGGTCATGATCTGCCCGGCCTGACAGTAGCCGCATTGGGCCACGTTATGCTGGATCCACGCGTGCTGCACCGCCTGGCCGACCCGGTCGCCTTCCATGCCTTCGATGGTGGCGACGGAGCGCCCCGCCACGGCGGAGACCGGCGTCACGCAGGCGCGGATAGCGGTGCCGTCCACGTGCACGGTGCAGGCGCCGCACAGCGCCATGCCGCAGCCGAACTTGGTGCCGGTCATGCCGAGCTGATCGCGCAATGCCCACAGCAGCGGCATCTCGTCGGCAACGTCGACGTCCCTGGGCTGGCCATTGACCTGGAATCTTGTCATGGGGGGGAAACTCCTTGTGAAGACCATGGCACGGTGCCATGCCAATGCGCGCGGATTCGCGGCGCGTGTCATAACGCCATCATTGTCGTCAAGATTGCCGTGCCGGATTGATTAGTGCAGCTTATAGGCTCATTAAGCCTGCATGAAGTCTGGCGCCAGGGCGTGTCATGTCCGATTTGGCTTCGGTTTCGGC
>JABFVP010000509.1 GCA_013362725.1 Cupriavidus sp. | reverse complement strand
GAGACAGACCATGCCCTCACTCAAGATTGTCGCGAACCTGCGCGCCGCCGGCACCACCGGGACGGCCCCGCGCAACCGCCGCGGCCTGCGGCAGCTGCTAGTGTCCTGCGCCATGCTGTCATGCGCTGCCGCACCGGTGCAGGCCAAGCTGCCCCCGCCGACGCCCGAACAGCAGCAGGCAGCCGAAGCCAAGAAAGCCAAGGAAGCGGAAGCCGCGAAGCAGCAAGCCGACGCACTGGCTGCAGTGCAGGATCGGATTGCCGCGCGCTTTGGCAAGGGCACCGATTACAAGGGCTGGACCGAGCCCGGCAAGATCCCGCAGAAGGCGGCCGAAGCGCCGCGCTCCACCGGCCCGCACGGTGTGCGCACGGTCACGCCGATTCCGGATGCCTGCATGCCGCCCCGGGGTTCTCACCGCTGGCCGCGACGTTGCCAAGCCGGCACGCGTCTTGCCACTGCGAAGCGGAACGGCCCGCGCAAAACTCCGCGGCCATATGGATGAACAAGGGGACGGCGATGATCTGGGGGATGGAGGATTGCAGAATTTTCAAAGGCAGTACGCGCCACCGTGGTAACACTTACACACGGGGCAGCTGCACCGGTGCGCTTTTACACGCTGCGGCCGCGCCATGCTGCAGGGGATTGAGGGCCCGCGCTGTGGCGCCGCAAAGGGTGCAACCATGAAGCCCCAAGGCAGCCGCGCGCCGCTGATTCTGAACGTCGAGGATCGCGAAGGACCACGCTACGTCAAGAGCCGCATTCTCCATCGCGGCGGATTTTCCGTGATCGAGGCGGTCAACGGCCATTCGGCGCTGTCGCTGGTGCGCCAGCATGCGCCATCGCTGGTGCTGCTGTCGGCCAAGCTGCCCGATATCAGCGGCCTGGAAGTGTGCCGCCTGCTGAAGGAAGACCCGCAGACCGCGCGCACGCTGGTGTTGCTGACCTCGCCCGGGCTGGCCCAGTCGCGCCAGCGGGTGGAGGCGCTGAACTGTGGTGCCGACGGCTACCTGGTGGAGCCTGCAGAACCGGAAGAAGTGCTGTCCAGCATCCAGGCGCTGCTGCGCCTGCGCGGTGCCGAAGACGCCTTCCACCGTACCTCGCGCGCCCTGCACGAGCACGAGGACATGTTCCGGCAGCTCGCCGAATCGCTGGCCGATGTGGTGTGGATCCTCGATCCGTCGACGCGGCGGCTGCTGTTTGCCAGTTCGTCGCTGGCGACGATCTGCGGCCACTCGGCCGAGCAGCTGATGGACGACCCGCGCCGGTGCCTCGAACGCGTCGCGCCGGCCGACCGTGCGCGGGTGGAAGCCGCCGTGGAAGGCATGCTGCGCGACGGCAGCATGGACATCGAATTCGCGGTCACCCTGCCCGGCGGCGAGCCGCGCGAAGTCCGCGCGCGCGCTTTTCCCATGCGCAGCCGTGGCGGCGCCGACGACCGCGACAAGGCCGGTGCCGGCGCTCCGCCGCTGCGCATTGCCGGAATCTGCCAGGACGTGACGTTGCAGAACCGCGCCGGACGCACCTTGCGCGACGAAGAACGCCGCAAGGACCAGTTCCTGGCAATGCTCGCACATGAGCTGCGCAACCCGCTGGCGCCGCTGCGCAGTGCCGCCGACCTGCTGCAGCAGCTCGCGCCCACGCGCGAAGACATGTTCCGCGCGCGCGACATCATCGGCCGGCAGGTGCATCACCTGACCCGGCTGGTCGACGAGCTGCTCGATATCTCGCGCTTCAACCAGGGTCGCATCACGCTGCGGCAAGACCTGGTGGAGCTGCGCACCGCGCTCAATACCGCGGTGGAAGCGGTGCGTCCGGTGCTCGACGCCTACCGGCACACCCTGCGGCTGTCGCTGCCCGAGCAGCCGCTGCCGGTGCGCGGCGACCTGGTGCGCCTGACGCAGATCTTCAGCAACCTGCTGCAGAACGCCGCCGCATACACCCCGGCCGGCGGCGTGATCTCGGTCGAAGCCGACTTCGACGACAGCGCGCCGGAAACCGTGCCGGACGCGGTCTCCGGCGGGCAGGTCACGGTACGCGTGCGCGACAACGGCACCGGCCTGTCCGCGGCGCTGCAGCGGCAGCTGTTCGATCCGCTGGCGCCGCCCGACCCGGCCAGGGAGAACGATGCCCCCGCCGAGGCACCGCAAAGCGCCTTCCCGCATGACGGGCCGGGCATCGGCCTGACGCTGGTGCAAAAGCTGGTGCAGCTGCACGGCGGCACCATCCGCGCCTTTAGCGCCGGCCCCGGCCAGGGCAGCACGTTCACCGTGACGTTGCCGGTCGAGCCGTGGCAGAACTGGCATCCCGGTTCCGGCAAGGCCGGTCCGCGGCGCAGCGTGCCGCGCCGCATCCTGGTGGTGGACGACAACGTCGACGCACTCGAGGCCATGACGATGGCGCTGCAGGCCATGGGGCATACGGTGGTGACCGCGCCCGACGGCCCCAGCGCGCTGGCGCGCGCCAGCGACGCGCGCCCGGACCTGGTGCTGCTGGATCTCGGCATGCCGGCGATGGACGGCTTCGAGACCGTGCGCCGACTGCGCGCGCTGCCCGAACTGCGCGGCGCCAGACTGGTCGCGCTGACCGGCTTCGGCCAGCCCGAGGACCGCCGCCGCGCACTGGCCGCTGGATTCGATCAGCACCTGGTCAAGCCCGCCGACCTGGACGCGCTGACGCGGCTGTTGGACGAACTGGACCAGCAGCAGGCCTAGCGCCATGCCTGCGCCGGCCGAAGCATTCCCCAAGCTGAACAAGGAGCCATCCGTGCATACCACGCCCGATCCCGACATCCCGCCCCGCGAGCCCGAAGTCCCGCCGCCGGAGCCGCCGCCGGGCCCGCCCCAACCCGTGGAAGACCCGCCTCCGGGCGACATGCCGCCACCGCCGCCGCAACGCGCCGGCGCCCGTGGCAAAGGAGCGATCAAGTGTCCCGCATCATCTGGAAAGGCGCCATTGCCTTCGGCCTCGTCAACATCCCTGTCGTCCTGCGCCCCGCGTCGCGCAGCCAGTCGCTGGACCTGGACCTGCTAGACGTGCGCGACATGGCCCCGGTGGGCTACCAGCGCATCAACAAGAGCACCGGCAAGCCGGTCGACAAGGAGCATATCGTCAAGGGCTACCAGTACGCCAAGGATGAGTACGTGCTGCTCAACGAGGAGGATTTCCGCCGGGCCAATGTCGAGGCCACGCAGACCGTTGACATCGTCAGCTTTGTCGATGCGGAAAGCATTCCGCCGTATTACTTCGACACTCCGTACTACCTTGAGCCCGACAAGCGCGGCGAACGCGGCTATGCGCTGCTGCACGAAACCATGCGCCGCACCGGCAAGGCCGCGCTGGCGCTGGTAGTGCTGCGCGCGCGCCAGCACCTGGCGGCGATGCTGGTGCACGACGATGCGCTGGTGCTGAACACCATGCGCTTCGCCGACGAGGTGCTGCCGATCTCCGAACTGCGCCTGCCCAAGTCCGCCAGTGGCAAGGCTACCGGCGCGCACGCGCGCGAGGTCGAGATGGCCACCAAGCTGGTCGAGGACATGACCGAGGACTGGGCCCCGGAGCAATACCGTGACACCTACCGCGACGACCTGATGGCGCGCATCGAGGAAAAGATCGAATCCGGCAAGACCCACCAGCTGACCCCGCCCGCGGAAGAGGAAGAAGCGCCGCGCCAGGGTGCCAAGGTCATCGACATGGTGGCGCTGCTGCGCCAGAGCCTGGGCAAGCGCGGCAAGGGCAAGCAGGAAGACGAGAGCAAGAGCGAGGCCGAAACCGAAACCGAAACCGAAGCCGAGCCCGCGCGCCGCAAGACCCCCGCACGGCACGCCGCCGCACGCAAGCAGCCCGCCGCGAAGCGCACCAGCGCTGCGCCGGCCAAGCGCGCGCGCAGTACGGGTTCAAAGACCACCAGCACCAAACGCGCCGCCAAGAGCGAATCGCACGCGCCAGCCGCGCGCAAGAGCGCTGGTACGACGGGGAAAAAGCGCGCAGCTTGACGCGCGCCGTTCACCGCGTAGACACCTTCAAATTGTCATTCACCGACGTCACGCCCTCGACGCTGCGAATCGTCTTCAACGCAAGGTCGCGCTGCTGCTGCGTCGGCACCGTGCCGCTGACTTCCACCGCGCCCTGCTGCGTCGTTACGTGAATGCCGGTGGATTTGAGGCCCTTGGTGCCGAGCAGCAGGGTCTTGATCTTCGTAGTGATGGCACTGTCCTCGATGCTTTGCCGGGCCTGGTCGACGCCCGTCACCGCGCTGCTGTCCGGGTCGGGCCGCCCTGGCATGCCCGGCGCCGAGTTGACCGGTGCCACCGGCGCATTGTCGGCCGCGGCGAAGATCAGCCCGCTCTTGTCAAGCGCCAGCGCGCTACCGGCGAACGCCGCCAGCGCCGTGGCGCAGGCCACGCGCAAGGTACGCGCGGTGGTTCGGGAAAATCGCATGACATGCTCCTTGAGGGTCCAGCACCCCGCTGCCGGGCCGGCACGCGGCGCCACTGGCAAGGCATATTTCAGCAAGCTCCATACCCACCATGGCGGCCGGACGGTGTCTTCCGCAGCGGGCCGGATGCTGTGTAAAACGGGCCACGCGTTGTAAAAGCGCCGCGGCGCGCGCGTGGCGCATCGCACGCATCGCGCCGACCCAGGCGGCGTGGCGGCGCTGTCGCGCTTGGCATGGCGATTGCGAAGCAAGGTCTGCGGCAGTTCGCCGCGTCAAGGAGCTAGCAATGGGACAGCAGCAACAGCCGGGTCAATCGCAGTCGGGCCAATCGCAATCGGGCCAGAAGCAGCAGGAACAATCGCAAACTGGCCAACGCGGCAGCCAGCAGCAACCGGGACAACAAAGCGGCGGGCAAATGGGTGACAAGGACCGCATGCAGGACCAACAGCAGCAGCAGGACCGCGGCAGCTCGCAGCCTGGCCAGCAAAGCGGCCAGCGCAGCGGTCAGCAAAGCGGCCAGGGCGGGCAGATGGGTGGTCAGCACAGTGGACAAGGCGGACAAGGCGGACAAGGCGGACAACGCCAGCAGTAACACCCAGCCGCGACAACAAGGCAGCTATCCGGGTATGTGCGTCGGCAACATGCGGTGCTGACGCAGGGGCATACGCCGGAGATTGGCAGGCCGGAACCCTGAACGGGGCTCCGGCCCTTTTTACGGTTGGCGGCGCCGCGGCGCGCTGCGCGCAGGTTCCCGCCATCCCGTGTATGCTGGCCTTGACCCAATCCCTTTTACTTGCAGGTAGTTCCCGCCTTGTCCAGCGTCACTGACCCGGCCCCGGGCAGCACCACGCCGCAGCGCCGCGGCCCGCTGCACCAGTTCTCCGCAAGACTGCGGGAGCAGGCCGGTGCGCACGTGCGCGCGCTGACCCGCAGCAACTCCGGCCTGCGCCTGGACTATGACAACCCGCCCGGCGACCCCGGTCTGTTTGGCCCCGAAGCGGTGTGCTGGCGCGTGCATGCGGATTTCCCGGCGATGCTGGCCGGCGGCGTCAGCGCGCTGCTGTTGCAGACGCTGCATCCGCTGGCGCTGGCGGGAGTATGGGACCACTCCAGCTTTCGCACCGACATGCAGGGGCGCCTGGGCCGCACCGCGCAGTTCATCGCCGGCACCACCTATGGCAGCAGCGCCGACGCCATGGCGCTGATCGAACGCGTGCGGCGTATCCATACCGGCGTGTCCGGCCTTGCGCCGGACGGACGGCCCTACGCGGCGTCGGACCCC
>JABFVP010000242.1 GCA_013362725.1 Cupriavidus sp. | reverse complement strand
CGCCTACTTCCTGACCGGCCACAAGATGCGTCGCGCCTTGCTGGCCTGCCGCGATCGCGGCGTGCGCGTGCGGCTGCTGCTGCAGGGCATGGTCGAATACCGGCTGCAGCACTACGCCACCCATGCGCTCTATGCCTCGCTGCTCGAGGCCGGCGTCGAGATCTACGAGTACGCCGAGAGCTTCCTGCACGCCAAGGTCGGCGTGGTCGACGAGGCCTGGGCCACGGTCGGTTCCAGCAATATGGACCCGTTCAGCCTGCTGCTCGCGCGCGAGGCCAACGTTGCCGTTTATGATGCGGCCTTCGCCGCTGAACTGCGCGAAGCGCTGGAGCGCGCCATTGCGCACCGCAGCGTGCGCGTGCTGCCCGACGTGCACGCGCGCCGCTCGGCGCTGCACCGGCTGGTCAACTGGGCGGCTTATATGGTGCTGCGGCTGGGCGTGATCATCGCCGGGGTCACGGGCCGCTACTGAAGCGACTGCGCCGCCAGTGTGCGTTTGTTGCCATGCGGCAGGGCCCATGCAGCAGGCGGTTGTCGCGCGGGCGCTGGCGGACATGCTGCAATGCAGTCCGTTTAGAAACAGCGGTCTAATTAAAAGCTTGATGGGCAGGTGCCGCGCCAGAATAATCTGAACGACCGTTCTTTTTTGGCTTAGACTGCGTGCATTCGCGGTATGCACCGGCAAATCCGCCGGCCGCCCGCAAGCAATCAATGCAACGTCAGAGTCATACGCAGGGCCGCAGCAGGCCCCGCAGAACGGAGAAAAAACATGCGACACCAGTCAGCCCGTCTCGAATCCGCCGCCTCGTCGCCCTCGCCCATGCGCAAGGGCGAGATGACGCGCGTGGCGATTCTGGATGCCGCACTGGAATTGTCGTCCCGCGACGGGCTCGAAGGTCTGACCATCGGCCTGCTCGCGGAACGCATGCAGATGAGCAAGAGCGGCGTGTTCGCGCATTTCGGTTCGCGCGAGGACCTGCAGGTGGAGGTGGTGCGGGAGTATCACCGCCGGTTCGAGCAGGAGGTGTTCTATCCCTCGCTGCAGGAGCCGCGCGGACTGCCGCGGCTGTGGTCGATGGTGCGGCGCTGGATGGAGAAGCGCATCCAGGAAGTGACGACGGGATGCATCTACATCAGCGGCGCGGTGGAGTACGACGACCGCGCCGGCAGCCTGGTGCGTGACGAGCTGGTCAAGAGCGTCACCATCTGGCGGGCAGCGTTGACCCGCGCCATCAACCAGGCCAAGGAAGAGGGGCATCTGCGCGCGGACTGCGATCCGCGCCTGATGCTGTTCGAGATGTACAGCCTTGAACTAGGCTTGCATCATGACGCCCGTTTCCTGCGCCTGCCCGACAGCGCCGAGCTTGCCATGGTCGCGCTCAACAAACTGATTCAGTCTTACCGTACCTGAGGTCGCCCGCTCGGGCCGTCGCGCGCAAGCGGGACGGGCGGCGTGGCGGCATCGCACAACTCCAAGGAGTCTCTGATGGGCCAGTACACCGCACCGTTGCGCGACATGCAGTTCGTGCTCCATGAACTGCTCGGCGCCGAAGCCGAACTCAAGGCGATGCCGCCGCACGCGGACATCGACGCGGACACCATCAACCAGGTCATCGAGGAAGCCGGCAAGTTCTGCTCGGACGTGGTGTTCCCGCTCAACCAGGTGGGCGACCGCGAGGGCTGCACCTACATCGGCGACGGCGTGGTCAAGGCGCCCACCGGCTTCAAGGAAGCCTACCGGCAGTACGTCGAGGCCGGCTGGCCGGCGCTGGCGTGTGATCCCGCCTTCGGCGGCCAGGGCCTGCCGATCGTGGTCAACAACGTGGTCTACGAGATGCTGAACTCGGCCAACCAGGCCTGGACCATGTACCCCGGCCTGTCGCACGGCGCCTATGAGGCCCTGCACGCACACGGCACCCCAGAGCTGCAGCAGACCTACCTGCCCAAGCTGGTGTCGGGCGTGTGGACCGGCACCATGTGCCTGACCGAGCCGCATTGCGGCACCGATCTGGGCATCCTGCGCAGCAAGGCCGAGCCGCAGGCCGACGGCTCCTACCTGATCACCGGCACCAAGATCTTCATCTCCGCCGGCGAGCACGACCTGGCCGAGAACATCATCCACCTGGTGCTGGCGCGCCTGCCGGACGCGCCCGCCGGCACCAAGGGCATCTCGCTGTTCGTGGTGCCCAAGTTCATCCCCGATGCCAGCGGCAACCCGGGCGAGCGCAACGGCATCAAATGCGGCTCGATCGAACACAAGATGGGCATCCACGGAAACGCCACCTGCGTGATGAACCTGGATGGCGCGCGCGGCTGGATGGTGGGCGAGCCCAACAAGGGCCTGAATGCCATGTTCGTGATGATGAACGCGGCGCGCCTGGGCGTGGGCGCGCAGGGGCTGGGCCTGACCGAGGTGGCGTACCAGAACTCGGTCGCCTACGCCAAGGACCGCCTGCAGATGCGCTCGCTGACCGGCCCCAAGGCGCCCGAGAAGGCCGCCGACCCGATCATCGTGCACCCCGACGTGCGCCGCATGCTGCTGACCCAGCGCGCCTACGCCGAAGGCGGCCGCGCCTTCAGCTACTGGACCGCGCTGCAGATCGACCGCGAGCTGTCGCACCCGGACCAGGCCGTGCGCAAGCAGGCCGGCGACCTGGTCGCGCTGCTGACGCCGGTGATCAAGGCGTTCCTGACCGACAACGCCTTCACCTCGACCAACGAGGGCATGCAGGTGTTCGGCGGCCACGGCTACATCTCCGAATGGGGCATGGAGCAATACGTGCGGGACGCCCGCATCAACATGATCTACGAAGGCACCAACACGATCCAGGCGCTGGACCTGCTGGGCCGCAAGATCCTGGGCGACATGGGCGCCAGGATGAAGGCCTTCGGCAAGATCGTGCAGGAATTCGTCGAGGCCGAAGGCACCAATGAAGCCATGCAGGAGTTCGTCAACCCGCTGGCCGACCTGGGCGACAAGGTGCAGAAGCTGACCATGGAAATCGGCATGAAGGCGATGGGCAACGCCGACGAAGTCGGCGCCGCCGCGGTGCCGTACCTGCGCGTGGTGGGCCACCTGGTGTTCGCCTACTTCTGGGCCCGCATGGCCAAGGTCGCGCTGGAGAAGCAGGGCAGCGGCGACAAGTTCTACACCGCCAAGCTGGCCACCGCGCGCTTCTACTTTGCCAAGCTGCTGCCCGAGACGGCCGCAGAGATCCGCAAGGCGCGCGCGGGTTCGGCGTCGCTGATGGCGCTGGATGCGGATTTGTTCTGATCTGCCCAGGCGGCTTTCGTTGCCGCTGGTTTGCTCCCCTCTCCCGCCTGCGGGAGAGGGGCCGGGGGAGAGGGCGGGAGGTCGATATGCCGAGGCGCTCCGTCGAAGCGCCTGCCCTCTCCCCCAACCCCTCTCCCATAAATGGGAGAGGGGAGCAGGCCCGCAGCAAAAGAAGCGCCCGTAGAAACTCTCACCTCAACGCTCACTAATCCAGGAGCGAGCATGTCCAATTTCATCGTCAAGAAGGTCGCCGTGCTGGGTGCCGGCGTCATGGGCGCGCAGATTGCCGCCCACCTGATCAACGCGCGTGTGCCCGTGGTGCTGTTCGACCTGCCTGCGAAAGAAGGCCCCAAGAACGGCATCGCGCTGCGCGCCATCGAGAACCTGAAGAAGTTGTCGCCCGCGCCGCTAGGCATCAAGGACGAGGCCGGCCTGATCCAGGCCGCCAACTACGAAGACGATATCGCCCTGCTTATGGAATGCGACCTGGTGATCGAGGCGATCGCCGAGCGCATGGACTGGAAGCACGACCTGTACAAGAAGGTCGCGCCGCACCTGGCTGCGCATGCGATCTTCGCCTCCAACACCTCGGGCCTGTCGATCACCGCGCTGTCCGACGGGTTTGATGACGATTTGAGGTCGCGTTTCTGCGGCGTCCATTTCTTCAACCCGCCGCGCTACATGCACCTGGTCGAACTGATCCCGACCGCGGCCACGCAGCCGCAGATCCTCGACCAGCTCGAAGCCTTCCTGACCACCACGCTGGGCAAGGGCGTGGTGCGCGCCAAGGACACGCCCAACTTCATCGCCAACCGCGTCGGCATCTTCTCGATTCTGGCGGTGTTCGCCGAGGCCGAGAAGTTCGGCATCCCGTTCGACGTGGTCGACGACCTGACCGGTGCCAAGCTGGGCCGCGCCAAGTCCGCCACCTTCCGCACCGCGGACGTGGTCGGCCTGGACACCATGGCGCACGTGATCAAGACCATGCAGGAGAACCTGCACGACGACCCGTTCGCGCCGGTGTACAAGACCCCGGCCGTGCTCAAGGGCCTGGTCGACGCGGGTGCGCTCGGCCAGAAGACCGGCGCCGGCTTCTACAAGAAGGAAGGCAAGGCGATCAAGGTGCTCGACGCCAGCACCGGCCAGTATGTCGATGCCGGCAAGAAGGCCGACGAGATCGTGGTGCGCATGCTGAAGAAGGAGCCGGCCGAGCGCATCCGGCTGCTGCGCGAGTCGACCAACCCGCAGGCGCAGTTCCTGTGGGCGGTGTTCCGCGACGTGTTCCATTACATCGCCGTGTACCTGGAGCAGATCGCCGGTTCTGCCGCCGATATCGACCTGGCGATCCGCTGGGGCTTCGGCTGGAACTCGGGCCCGTTCGAGGACTGGCAGTCGGCCGGCTGGAAGCAGGTGGCAGAGTGGGTGAAGGAAGACGTGGAAAGTGGCAAGGCGCTGTCGGCCGCGCCGCTGCCGGCATGGGTCTTTGACGGCCCCGTCGCCGGGCGCCAGGGCGTGCATACCGCTGAAGGCTCGTGGTCGCCGGCGAGGCAGTCGTTCGTCGCGCGCAGCGCGCTGCCGGTGTACCAGCGCCAGGTGTTCCGTGCCCCGCTGAAGGGCAGCGAAGCGGTCGATCCGCGCAAGGCGGGCCGCACCGTCGAGGAAAACGACGCCGTGCGCATCTGGGTCAGCGAAGGCCAGGACGACGTACTGGTGGTCTCGTTCAAGAGCAAGATGAACACCATCGGGCCCGACGTAATCGACGGCCTGACCCGCGCCATCGACCTGGCCGAGGCCGGCTACAAGGGCCTGGTGGTGTGGCAGCCGAGCTCGCTGCAGCTGGGCGCGCCGGGCGGCCCGTTCTCGGCCGGTGCCAACCTGGAAGCGGCGATGCCGGCCTTCATGATGGGCGGCGCCAAGGGCATCGAGCCGTTCGTGAAGAAGTTCCAGGACGGCATGATGCGGGTAAAGTACGCCGCGGTGCCGGTGGTGTCGGCGGCGTCGGGCATTGCGCTGGGCGGCGGCTGCGAACTGATGCTGCATTCGGCGGCACGCGTGGCTGCGCTGGAAACGTACGTGGGCCTGGTCGAGGTCGGCGTGGGGCTGGTCCCCGCCGGCGGTGGCCTGAAGGAAGCCGCGCTGGCGGCGGCGCGCGCGGCGCAGGCCGCGGGCAGCACCAACTACCTGCAGTTCCTGACCAGCCGCTTCCAGAGCGCGGCCATGGCCAAGGTCTCGGGTTCGGCGCTGGAAGCGCGCCAGATGAGCTACCTGCAGCCGTCCGACCGGATCGTCTTCAACGTGCACGAGCTGCTGCACGTGGCGCAGAACGAAGTGCGCGCGCTGGCCGATGCCGGCTACCGTGCGCCGCTGCCGGCGCTGATCCCGGTAGCCGGGCGCTCGGGCATCGCCACCATCTAGGCGTCGCTGGTCAATATGCGCGACGGCGGCTTTATCTCCGCGCTT